>DATKFT010000101.1:0-2269 GCA_035544335.1 Pseudorhodoferax sp. | reverse complement strand
AGGCCCAGCACGCCACGCGGCATGGTGTCTTCGGCGTAAGCGTATTCGAGTTCGACCGCCTTGCGGAAGAGGCCGCGGATTTCCTCGCGGAATTCCGGCGTCCACAGATGCGGGTTCTCGAGCTTGATCGTGTTGATGAGGTCGATGCCGAAATTGCAGTGCATGGACTCGTCCCGCAGGATGTACATGTACTGCTCGGCCGCGCCGGTCATCTTGTTCTGCCGGCCCAGCGCCAGGATCTGGGTGAAGCCGACGTAGAAGAACAGGCCTTCCATCAGGCATGCGAAGACGATCAGCGACTTCAGCAGGGTCTGGTCGGCCTCCGGCGTGCCCGTCTTGAAGTTCGGGTCGGCGATGGCGTCGATGAAGGGGATCAGGAATTCGTCCTTGGCGCGGATGGACGGAACTTCATTGTAGGCATTGAAGATTTCCGACTCGTCCAGGTCCAGGCTTTCGACGATGTACTGGTAGGCGTGGGTGTGGATCGCTTCCTCGAAGGCCTGGCGCAGCAGGAACTGCCGGCATTCCGGGGCGGTGATGTGGCGATACGTGCCCAGCACGATGTTGTTCGCGGCGAGCGAGTCGGCCGTGACGAAGAACCCCAGGTTGCGCTTGATGATGCGGCGCTCGTCCTCGGTCAGGCCCTCGGGGTTCTTCCACAGCGCGATGTCGCGCGACATGTTGATTTCCTGCGGCATCCAGTGGTTGGCGCAGGTGGCCAGGTATTTTTCCCAGGCCCACTTGTATTTGAACGGGACCAGCTGGTTGACGTCCGTCTGGCCGTTGATGATGCGTTTGTCCGCGATGTTGACGCGGCTCGACGAGGCACCGCCGGGCGCGGCAGCGCCCGAGGCCAGCGCGACCTCGTCGAACGCGCCGGCGCGTTCGCGCGGCGCGGCGGCGCCCGCCGGCTGCAGGGCCGGCGTGGCGGAGGGGGTGGATACTTCTTCGTCCCAAGACAACATAGATCGACTCCGGTGTTCAGCGGGGGTTATTGGCAGGCTTCGCACTCTTCGAAGCCAGGGTCACCCGGCTTCATGGTGCATACCGCCCCGACGATTTCCGGTTCCGGAAGGTTGGTACCCGACGCGGACATTCCCGCATTGGACGATGCCGTGGGCACGGCGTTCAATTCGCCGCCGCGTCCGGTCGATTTTTCAGCGCTGGTTGCACCCAGGGTGCGCAGGTAGTAGGTGGTCTTCAGGCCGCGCTGCCAAGCCAGCTTGTAGGTCTCGTCCAGCTTCTTGCCCGATGCGCCCGCCATATAGATATTGAGCGACTGCGACTGGTCGATCCACTTCTGGCGGCGCGCGGCGCATTCCACGAGCCAACGGGGTTCTACCTCGAAGGCCGTCGCATACAGCTTGCGCAGCTCGGGAGGCACCCGGTCGATCTTGGCGAGACTGCCATCGAAGTACTTCAGGTCCGCGATCATCACCTCGTCCCACAGCCCGAGCTTCTTGAGATCACGCACCAGGTAATCGTTGACGATCGTGAATTCGCCGGAGAGATTCGATTTGACGTACAAGTTCTGATAAGTCGGTTCAATGCACGCAGATACGCCAATGATATTGGAAATCGTCGCCGTCGGGGCAATAGCGATGCAGTTGGAATTGCGCATGCCGTGCAGTTTGATGCGCTCGCGCAACGCATTCCAGTCCATCGACGCGCTTTCGTCGATGTCGACGTAGCCTCCGCGCTCTTCGCGCAGCAGCTTGATGGAGTCCTGCGGAAGAATGCCGCGGTCCCACAGCGAGCCTTCGAACGACGAGTAGCGGCCGCGTTCTTCGGCCAGTTCGGTCGACGCGAGGTAGGCGTAATAGCACACCGCTTCCATCGAGCGGTCGGCGAATTCGATGGCGGCATCGGACGCGTAGGGCACGCGCATGATGTGCAGCGCGTCCTGGAAGCCCATGATGCCCATGCCGACGGGGCGGTGGCGCAGGTTGGAGTTGCGGGCCTTGTCGACGGCGTAATAATTGATGTCGATCACGTTGTCGAGCATGCGCATGGCGACGTGGACCGTGCTGCGCAGCTTGTCGTGGTCGAGCTCGACCGTGCCGTCGGCGTTGGTCTTCAGGTGCGCGACCAGGTTCACCGAGCCCAGGTTGCAGACGGCGATCTCGGACTCGTTGGTGTTCAGCGTGATCTCGGTGCACAGGTTGGAGCTGTGGACGACGCCGACGTGCTGCTGGGGCGAGCGGATGTTGCAAGGATCCTTGAACGTGATCCACGGATGGCCGGTCTCGAACAGCATCGACAGCATCTT
>DATKFT010000100.1:0-2978 GCA_035544335.1 Pseudorhodoferax sp. | reverse complement strand
GCCATCAGCAAGGTGCCGACCAGCGGCAGGCTGCCGCCGGGCCGCACGATGCACAGCATGCCGGCAAAGCCCAGCAGCACGGCCGTCCACTGCGCGCGGCCCACGCGCTCGCCGAGCAGCCAGGGCGACAGCGCCACCATGATCAGCGGGGCCGTGAAGTAGATGGCCGTGGCCTCGGCCAGCGGCATGGTGACCAGCGCCGTCATGAAGCAGGTGGCCACGATGGCCAGCGACACGCTGCGCGCGGTCAAGAGCTTTTGGTGCGGCTGGCGCCACAGGCGCAGGTCGCCATGGCGCAGCAGCAGCACCAGGGCCAGCGTGACGATGGCCGTGTAGCGGCCCAGGTTCACGACGGCCGGCGCGTGGTGCGCGACCATCTGCTTGGCGAAGGCGTCGTAGGCCGCGAACAGCACCAGCGCGCCCAGGAACAGCGCGATGCCGGTGGCGGTGCCCTCGCTGCGCGGCAGGGTGGCCGTGGCCTGCACGCTGCTCATGCCGCCTGCGACAGCATCGCCCCCAGCAGCACATGGGCCCCGGCCTCCAGGTGCCGCGGATCGGCGTCTTGCAGCGCGTCGTGTCCTGCGCCCGCCACGGGGGCACGCAGCGAAACCGTCATGCGTTCAGTCCTTCGAGGAAGGCATCGAGTGCGGCGCCGATGGCCTCCACCATGTAGCCGCCTTCCTGCACCACCACGGTGGGCAGGCCCAGCGCGCGCACGCGCGCACCGGCCAGGCGGAAGGCTTCCATGTCGAACTTGAGCACGCTGATGGGGTCGTCCTTGTAGGTGTCGAAGCCCAGCGGCAGCACGAGCGCCTGGGGCTGGAAGTGCTCGATGGCGGCCACGGCCTGGTCCAGCGCCTGGGCGAATTCGGCATTGCCGCTGCCATGGGCCAGCGGCAGGTTCAGGTTGCGGCCTTCGCCTTCACCCGCACCGCGCTCGTGCGCGTAGCCCGTGTACCAGGGGTAGTAGTTGGAAGGGTCGGCGTGCGTGGAAACCGTCAGCACGTCGCCGCGCTCGTAGAAGATCTGCTGCGTGCCGTCGCCATGGTGGGCGTCGATGTCGAGCACGGCCACGCGCGCATGGGTCTGGCGCAGCGTGGCCGCGGCGATCGCGCTGTTGTTCACGTAGCAAAAGCCGCCCGCGCGTGCGTGCTGCGCGTGGTGGCCTGAAGGGCGGCACAGCGCATAGGCCAGGCCGCCGCTGGCCCGCACGGTCTCGGCCGCGGCCAGCGCGGCATGGGCCGAGCGCAGCACCGAGCGCCAGGTGTTCGGGCCGATGGGGCAGGACAGATCGCCGATGTACCAGCCGGTCTGCGCCAGCATCGCAGGCGATGGGCAGGGTCCCTGGCGCGGGCCGTGCGGCGACATGTTGGGCAGCACCTCGATGCCCGGTTCCAGTCCGAAGGAACTGATCTGCTGCCAGCGCGCGTACGCGGTTTCCAGGTAGTCCAGGTAGTCGGTGCTGTGCACCAGCTCCAGCGCGGCACGGCCGGCCTCGGGCGGTGCGCTGACCGTGATGCCGCGCTGTGCCAGCGTGCCCATCAGCGCCTCGGCGCGCGTGGGCAGGTCCTTGGGCTTGCAGATGCGGCCCACGCGCATGTACTGCTGCGGGTCGTGCAGCAGCTGGTCGTCGGAGAAGAAGGCCTGCATGTCAGAACTCCTGTTCGAAACGGTCCATGGCGCGCGTGAGGCGCGCGAACAGGTCGGCCAGCTCGGCCGCGGTGATGACGAGCGGAGGGCACAGGCCGATGCTGTCGCCCATGGCGCGCACGATCAGGCCTTCTTCCAGCGCCAGCGCCGCGAAGCGGTAGCCGGCCTTCCTGTCGGCCGCGAAGGGGTGGCGCGCGGCCTTGTCGGCCATGAGTTCGATGGCGCCGATCAGGCCCACGCCGCGCACGTTGCCGACCCAGCGGCGCCCGGCGAAGGACTGCAGCCCGGCCTGGAAGGCCGGTGCCAGCGCCTGCACATGCTCGATCAGCTTCTCGTCTTCGTAGACCTGCAGCGTCTCCAGCGCCACGGCGCAGGCGACCGGGTGGCCCGAGTAGGTGTAGCCATGGCCGAAGCTGCCCAGCTTGCCGCTGTGGGCTGCGATCGCGCTGTGCACCTTGTCGTTGACCATGACGGCCGAGATCGGCACATAGCCCGAGGACAGCGCCTTGGCGCAGGTCAGGATGTCGGGCCCTATTCCGAAGGTGCTCGAGCCGAACATGTTGCCCGTGCGGCCGAAGCCGCAGATCACCTCGTCGGCGATCATGAGCACGTCGTACTTGCGCAGCACGGCCTGCACCTTCTCGAAGTAGCCGGCCGGCGGCACCAGCACGCCGCCCGCGCCCATCACGGGCTCGGCGATGAAGGCGGCCACGGTGTCCGGGCCTTCGGCCAGGATGCGCTCTTCGAGCTGCGCGGCCAGGCGCGTGGAGAAGTCCTGCTCGGTCTCGCCGTCCTGTGCGTAGCGGTAGTGGTGCGGGCAGTCCACGTGCAGGAAGCGCGCGGCCGGCGCCGTGGCGATCGGCAGGTCGAAGTCGCGGTGGTTGCCGTCCAGGCCGCCCAGGCTGGCCGCGGCCACGGTCACGCCGTGGTAGGCATTGCGGCGCGCGATGATCTTCTTCTTGTCGGGTTGGCCGATGGCGTTGTGGTAGTACCAGACCATCTTGACCGCGCTGTCGTTGGCCTCGGAGCCCGAGTTGGCGAAGAACACGCGGGCCATGGGCGCGGGTGCCAGCGCCAGCAGTTTCTCGGCCAGGTCGGCCACGGCCACGTTGGTGCGCTGGTTGAAGGTGTGGTAGTAGGGCAGGGTGTCCAGGGCCTTGGCGCCAGCGGCGGCCAGGCGCTTGTTGGAAAAGCCCAGCGAGGCGCACCACAGGCCCGACATGCCCTCGACGTAGCGCTTGCCCTGGTCGTCGACGACGTGGATGCCGTCGCCGCCAACGATGACCAGCGGCGGCGTCTGCGGCAGCGCGGCCAGGTTGGTGTAGGAG
>DATKFT010000099.1:0-1714 GCA_035544335.1 Pseudorhodoferax sp. | reverse complement strand
GCGCGAAATCCTGCAGGTCGAGCAGCTCAAGGAGTTCGAGGACAGCGAGCCCATCACGATCTGGAACGCCAAGAGCATGTTCGATGCCGCGCGCGTGCTGGGCGCGGCCGTGCGCCGCGTCTACGACCGCGATGCGGTCTCGCTGCGTCAGTCGGGCGTGGAGTTCAACGTCTCCATGATCTTCGGCGGCCAGATCAAGGGCGAAGGCATGCGCCTGTTCCAGGTCTACTCGGCCGGCAACTTCATCGAGGCCACGCCCGAGACGCCCTACTTCCAGATCGGCGAATCCAAGTACGGCAAGCCCGTGCTGGACCGCGTGATCACGCCCGACACGCCGCTGGACGAGGCCGCCAAGTGCGCACTCGTGTCCATGGACTCCACGCTCAAGTCCAACCTCTCGGTGGGCCTGCCGCTGGACCTCGTGGTCTACGGCGTGGGCGATTTCCGCACCGACAAGGTGGTCTGCATCGACGAGCAGAACCCCTACTACCGCATGCTGCACGGCAGCTGGGGCCAGAAGCTGCGCGAGGTGTTCGACAGCATCGAGGACCCGCAATGGGCCGGCGGCCCCACCGAGCTGCCGCTCATGGTCGGCGCCAGCCGCGGCAAGCCGCTGCGCAAGATCAGCAACCCGGACGAGCGCCTGATTTGAGCGCCGCGCTGGGCGGGCGCGGGCTGCTCGTCTTCTCGCACGCCAACAGTTTTCCGGCCTCGACCTACCGCGTGCTGTTCGCGGACCTGCGCGCGCGCGGCTTTCGCATCGAGGCGGTCGAGAAGTTCGGCCACGACCCGCAGTACCCGGTCACGAACAACTGGCCGCACCTCGTGCAGCAGCTCGTGGACTTCGCCACGCGGCAGACCGCGCGGCATGGCGAGAAGGCCTGGCTGGTCGGTCATTCGCTGGGCGGCTTCTTGAGCGTGATGGCGGCCGCGCGCGCGCCGCAGCTCGCGCGCGGCGTGCTGCTGGTCGACTCGCCCGTGATCGGCGGCTGGCGTGCGACCACGCTGGGCCTGGCCAAGCGCACGCAGCTCGTGGGCTCGGTCTCGCCGGGCCGCATCAGCCGCGCGCGCCGCAACACCTGGCCCGACGCGGCCGCGGTGCTGGAACACTTCCGGCACAAGAAGGCCTTTGCGCGCTGGGACCCGCAGGTGCTGGCCGACTATGCCGAACACGGCACGCACGACGAGGGCGAAGGCGCCGAGCGCCGCCGCGTGCTGGATTTCGACCGCGCGGTCGAGACCGCGATCTACAACACCCTGCCCGACAACCTGGACCGGCTGCTGCGCCGGCACCCGCTCAAATGCCCGGTGGCCTTCCTGGGCGGGCGCCAGTCGGCCGAGATGCGCCAGGTCGGCATGGCCATGACGGCGCGCCTGGTGGGCGCCGACGGCAAGGGCGACCCGGGCCGCGTGATGATGCTGGACGGCAGCCATTTGTTCCCGATGGAGCGGCCGCTGGCCACGGCGGCCGCGATCGAGGCCTCGCTGCGCAACCTCGGCGCGTAGCGCCACCTCTTCACGGCCCCGCAGGTCCGGCGCGGTCTTTTCAGGCCAAGGCCTGCAGGCCCATGGATGGCCGCTGGCGCCCGGCCACGTCGACGGCGCGTGGCGCAGCCGCCGGCGCTGCCACGGACGTGGCTTCGCCGCCCACCTGGCCGATCGCGGCCAGCAGCCGGTCCGCCAGCTGCGCGAGGTGCTGCGTGGCCTGCAGGGC
>DATKFT010000098.1:0-2277 GCA_035544335.1 Pseudorhodoferax sp. | reverse complement strand
GGCCATCCGAACGGCCTACGTGGGGTGGTCCGAGAGCCGCCTCAACCAACGCCAGTTCCTCGGCGTCTGCATCCGCTTCGTCGCGATGTACCTCGTCCTGACTTTCTTCCTCCTCTCCTGACCTGAAAGGCCTGACCATGCATAACCGCATCCTCACTTCCCGTTTTGCCCAGCGCGCCGCCGTGGCCCTGGGTGCAGCCGCGCTGCCTGCGCTGTCGTACGCGCAGGGTCTGCCGCAGTTGGAGAACCCGACTCGCGGCACGGGCAACGGCATCATGGAGACGATCCGCAACTACGGCTACGACATCATCATGCTCGTGGCCCTCCTGGTGGTGGCGTCGATGTTCATCGGTGTCTGCTATCACGCCTACGGCACCTACGCGGAGATCCACACCGGCCGCAAGACCTGGGGCCAGTTCGGCCTCACGGTCGCCATTGGCGCCGTGCTGCTCGTGATCGGCATCTGGCTGCTCACCGAAGCCACCGGCATCCTGTAAGCGAGGTCGGTATGTCCGAGCAGCAGCACGTCCGTGCGGACGGGACGGTCACGTTCCTTCCACACCGGCTCAACCGCCATCCCATTGTGGTGCGCGGCCTTACCGCAGACGAACTGTGGATCTGCTGCGGCTTGTCTGGCGGCGCCGGCTTGCTGATCGGCGCGCCGCTGTCCTGGGTGTCCCGCACCATTGCGCTGGCGCCCACATTCATCGTGCTGGGCGTGGCGTTTGGTGTGTTCGTGGGCGGCGGTATCCTACGTCGGCTCAAGCGCGGCCGTCCCGACACCTGGCTGTACCGGCAGTTGCAGTGGCGCATCGCCACGAAGCATCCGTTGGCTGCCGGCTGGGTGGGCGGCCACGTGCTGATCTCGCGTTCCGGCTTCTGGACCACCCGAAGGTCTGTTGCAAGGGGGACGCGATGAGCCGTTTCAAGAACGAGATCACCCACCTGCAGGCGCACATTAAGACGCTGCGCCTGGGCGCGGGCGCGCTGGTCATCGTCGCGCTGGTCATGGGTGGCGGTTGGTGGAGTGCCCCGCGCGATCTGACCATCCACGTCCCGCCTGACCTGCGCTCCGGCAGCACCCGCAAGTGGTGGGAAGTGCCACCCGAATCGGTCTATGCCTTCACGTTCTACGTGTTCCAGCAGCTCAACCGCTGGCCGACCAATGGCGAGGAAGACTACCCGCGCAACCTGCACGCGCTCTCGCCATACCTCACGCCAGCCTGTCACGCCTTTCTGCGTGCCGACTACGACTACCGGCGCAGCACCGGCGAGCTGCGCCAGCGCGTGCGCGGCATCTATGAAATCCCGGGCCGTGGTTATGGCGACGATCCCACCGCCCGCGTGCGCGTCGTCTCCGACCGCGACTGGGTGGTGACGCTAGACATCAGCGCCGACGAGTATTACGGCGCTGAGCAGGTCAAGCGCGCCCTGGTGCGCTACCCCATCAAAGTCACGCGGGTGGACGTCGATCCCTCACGCAACCCGTTCGGCCTGGCGCTCGATTGCTACGACGGCACGCCCCAGCGCATCAACGTCCCGGAGCCGACGCGCCCGACATCTGGCAGGTTGCCTTCGCAAGCGCCTCAAGGAGAAACCCCATGAAGCACTCCTTACAGCATTACTCCCTCGCCTTGCTGGGGCTGCTGGCCGTGGCCTTGGCATCTGCGGCCCAGGCGGTGGAGATCCTGCGCTGGGAGCGCATGCCGCTGGCCGTTCCCCTGAAGGTCGGCCAGGAGCGCATTGTGTTCATCGACCGGAACGTGCGCGTGGGCGTGCCGGCCGCCGTGGGCGAGCGCCTGCGGGTGCAGAGCGCGGGCGGCGCGGTGTACCTGCGCGCCAGCGAGCCAATCGAGCCCGCACGGCTGCAACTGCAAGACGCCGACACGGGCGCATTGATCCTGCTGGACATTGCGGCCGAGCCGCCCAAGGACGGCGAAGCGGAGCTGGAGCCGGTGCGCATCGTCGAGGGCAATACCGCTTCAGCGCGCTATGGCGGTCAGCCAGCGGGCGCCGATAAAGTGTCGGCACGCTCTGGTGATTCGACGGGCGCGCCGCCGGCCCGGCGCGAAACGCCGGTCGCGGTCGTGCTGACGCGGTTTGCCGCGCAGAACCTGTACGCACCGCTGCGTACGGTTGAGCCACTTGCGGGCGTGATGCGCGTCAACCTGCGCCGCAACCTGGACCTCGGCACGCTGATGCCGACGTTGTCGGTGCGCGCCGTCGCGCTCGCATCCTGGCGCTTGGAGGATCAGTGGGTCACTGCCGTGCGTCTCA
>DATKFT010000097.1:0-5959 GCA_035544335.1 Pseudorhodoferax sp. | reverse complement strand
CCCTTCACGAACTCGATCTGCGCGCGGATGCTGGTGAGCAACGTCGTCGCAGCCTCGTCGGTCAGCTCCTCAGCATCCACCCCTTTCAACTGCTGCGCGATGACCTTGGGCAAGTCGGTTGCGGCCTGCAGGGCCTGCACCGTGGCCTGCAGCATGTCGGTCGCGAAATTCTTGACAGCCTCTTCAGCGTTCGGGCTTTGCGTGCTGCTCTTCTCGAACATCGTCCCTTCGTAATTGTTCCCTTCGCCCGACTCGCCAAAGGTGATGCCGCCGGTGAGCGTCCCCCCGGCGTAGACGCCGCCACGCCCCTTGCCCGAGGTCTCCAGGCCGGCCTGGAAGCCCGTCAAGGCCATGTCTGAACCCAGATCCTTCAGCAGGGTGTTGATGCCGTCCGTGGTGCCGGTGATCAACTGACGCGCATAGTCGCCGCCCACCTCGCCGCCGGACGGGCCGGCGCGCAGCGAGATGTCGCCGGCCTTGCCTTCGCCGTCGAAGCCCATCTCGTATTGGCCGCCGAAGCGCTTTTCGCCCTTGCCCGAGAACAGCGCGATCGCCGCGATGACCGCGAGCGCGATCCACCCGTACGGGTTGGACGCGAGTGCGCTCATCATGCCGCCCTCAGCGGCTGCGCCGGCAGCAACCGCGCCGGTCTCGACAGCGGCTCCAGTGGCAACACCAGTTACTGCACCAGGTGCCACCGAGGATGTGAGAATGGGCGCCATTCCGTACGTCCCGGACCCAAGAGCGCCCAGGTTGGACGCAGCACCGACGCCGTAGCCCAGATTGCCGGTATAGAAGCCAGTCAGGCCAGTGGTGACAGTGGAGCCACCGTTGATGAGGCTGCCCATGGACGCAAGACTTCCGGCGCCAACACCACCCCACGAAGCATTTCCGGCGAAGAACGCACCAAGAGCATCACCGCCCGCAGCGCCGACGGTGTTGGCATAGCCCAGCGCCGCCGCAGAGCTGCCCACACTTTGCCCGCCACCGAGCAGACCCGCCAGCGTGTTCACGCCGCCGCTGTAGCCGGAGAGGGCGGTGTACGCGTTGTTCGCGGTACTGAGCATGTTGAGACCGCCGCTGACACCGTTGACGGCACCAGCCACCCCGCCGCCCAGCACTCCATTCACGACGCCGCCGAGAGCCGCGCTCACGGGGCTCAAGATGGCCGAGATGACCGGCCGCAGCACCATCGTCTTGAACATGTTGACGATCGTGTCGCGCATGTTCTCGGCGAACCCCTTGCCGCTCTCGAAGCCTCGCATCAGTGCGTCAGTCAGGCTTCTGTTTATCTCTTCGGTCGTCGCCTTCCATTCATCAAGGATCACTTTCTGCTCGATGCCGGACAGTTCGCGCTGGTAGGCGGCCTGGAGTTCAGCCTTCTTCTTGGCCACACCATCGGCGCCAATGTCCAGCGCTTGCTTGTCGACCTCCAGCTCCTGCTTCTTCAGGCGGAGCATGGCCTGGTGTTGCTCAACTGCGATCTTCCTGGCTCTCTCCCCCCGCCCGATCAGACTCAGCTCCAACTGCGTCAGATCGTTGGCTTCATCGATCCCACGGGCGTAGTCGTTAACCTGCTGAATGACCTGGTTCCACGCATTGCCGGTACGCGTGATCGCGTCGGCCATGTCCCTCTGGTACTGCTCCTTCTGGGCGGCGATCACGTCCTTGATCGCCTCAGCGCGCTTGTACTCGGCAACCGTGATCTTGTTCGTCAGCTCGACCTGCTTCTGGGCATAGTCGCGCTCAGCCTCCTGCATTTGGCCCGTGATGCGCGCCACCTCGGCCTGGCTGTTCTTCTTCTGCGACGCCGCAGCCAGCTCGGCCTCGAAGTTCGCCTTGCGCGCAGTCCAGACCCGCTCTTCCTCGGTCAGGCTCTGGCGGATCGCATCAAGTTCGCCAACGCGACCCGTCTTGCTCATCAGGTCGAGCTGCGCGTAGAAATCCTTGCGGCCGTCCAGAATCTCGCGGTCGGCGTTCTTGAACGTCTGGACCTGCGCCCTAAGTTCGTCGGACAGGCCGGCAGCGCCATCCTTTGCGGCCTTGCCGGCGGCGCTGGACTCGTAGGTCCTCTTGGCAAGGTCCGAGACCTCCTTGATGTAGTCGGCCTCGCTCTTGATGGCGCCCGTCCTAAAGGCCTCTTGGAGCGTCTTAAGATCCTCCAGGTATTGCTTGTTCACCCCGAGCAGGCGATGGCGAACCTCGATCAAGGCGTTGGCGGCCTTCGTCTGCTCGTCCTCCCCTTTCAGAACCTGGCCTTCGTTGATCTTCTGGTTCAGCTCGCCATACTGGCGCAGCAGGGTTTGCAGCAAGGAAACACGCGCGGCCTCTGGAAGCGGCGCTGACCCATTGACGCCTCTACCCGCTTGCAAGTCGGCAATCTGACTCGCGATCTGTCCTTGCCGCCTTTGGGCATCACTGGGCTCCTGCCCAATGGCAAGTCCAAGCTGCTTGCCGAGTTCGATGCGCTCACGCAGCTTCGCGTTCTGCTTGTCGAGGTTGGCGATGATGTCCGCCGTGCTGGACTCGACGGCTGCTTTCGCATCGGCTTGCGCAGACTTGGACGAGCTACCCCACAGCATCCACGCAGTCGCCCCGAGACCGAGAAGCGTTGTGACCGCGCCGATGGGGCCGCCCAAGACGCCGAGCGCCCGCATTGCCAGACCCGAGGCCGCGCCGCCTGCAGCTGTCGCGGTGGCCAGGGCAGTTTGTGCTGCAGCCTGCGCGGTAGCCGCCGCCGTCACCTGTGCGGACACGCGCACCTGTTGTTGGCCCAGGATGGCCAACTCGGCCAGGGAGGCGACTCGCTGCCGCTCCGCCTGGGCGAGCGCCGCAGTCGCCGCAGCTTGCGCCGCCTGTGCGCCGGTCAGGGCCGCGCTGGACTCACGTGCGGTCGCGAGCGCAAAGCTTAACGCCCCGGCGGAGCGCGCAGCCTGAAGGGATGCGCTGGACGAGGCGATGACGGCCGCGGCCTGTTGCAGCGATGCCTGGGATGTCGAGATCGCCGCGTTGGCCGTCGCCAGCCTGGCAACATACTCCTCCCGCGAGACGAGAATCGCTGCCTGCGTCGCCTCCATGCGTGCAACGGTCGCGGCAGTGGCCCCAACATCCGCCTGTGCCGCCGCAATCGAGGCGGCCCTTTGCACGGAGAGCGCCTCAGCGTAGGCCACCGTGCTGCCCACGCCGCGCGCAGTAGCAGCGCCGACCCCGAGCAGCGTGTCCGCGAGCTTTGCCGCTGCGAGACCGCCGGCCGCCGCCGTGATGAGATCCAGGTTGTTCGCCAGACCGGTGATGCCAGATGTCAGTGCCTGCACGGCTCCGCTGGCTTGTGCCTGCGTGCCAACGAACTCAAGGACGTTGTTCTTCAGGACCGTGAAAGCACCGGCGATGGTTTGGACGCTCTTGGCCTCTTCGCGCAGATCGGCCAGGGCTCGGGGCAATGCATTGGCCATCACCTCGCTGGTGATCTTGCCCTGCGATGCCAACTCACGGAGCGCCCCGATGGGAACTCCGATCCCATCGGCCAATGCCTTCATGAGGCGAGGCGCCGCCTCGTTGACCGCGTTGAATTCCTCGCCGCGCAGTTGGCCGGATGCAAACGCCTGCGAGAGCTGCAGCATCGCCGATGCGGACTCAGATGCGGCAGCCCCGCTCACCTTGAGCGATAGAGCCACCGTCTCCGTGATGCTGGACATCTTCTGTTGCGAGAGCCCCAGTTCGCGCGTGCCGTTTGAGATGCGCGCGAACAGCGTCCCCACTGCCGAGATGTCCTGCTGTGCAGCCGTCGAGATTGCCCGTACGGATCCCATAGCCGCCACGTAGGCCGCAGTGTTCGTCGTGGCAAGTTTCAACTGGGCCGAGTACCGGGTGTACTCGTCCGTCAGGCGGATCAGCTCGCTCGCGCCCATGGATGCCGCGACACCGGCCGCAATGCCGCCCAACGACGCAAGGCTCCGCTGTGCCCGCTCGCTGGACCCCTGCAGGCCGCCAACAGCGTCCTCGGCCTTCTTCCCGGACGCTGCCAGGTCAGCCAAGCTCTTCGCAGCTCGCTCAGATCCAGATGTCTGGATCTGGATCCCAATGACAGCGACATCGCTCATCTGCGGCCCCAAAAGGAAAAGGCCCGCCAGATGGCGAGCCCAGAATGAAAAAACCCGCACTCGGCGGGTTTGGTGAAGTGACTCTTCGACTGGCTACAAGCAGTTCATCTGCCAACGCTGGTCGAACAAATCTTGCTCTGAAATTTTCTCCAGCTCATCGCTGGAAAGAGGTGGCAGGCTAGGCGTCGCCTCTCGCGCCGCATTGATGGCCTTCATCGCTTGATTCTTGGCGTCAAGATGCCCCGCGATCTGGTCAGTCGACCTTGCACCCGGCTTGCCCGCGTACCCGACGCCTTCGACCCATGCGTCGTCGGCCGCCCGAGCCATGAAGCGCTTAAAGCCGACATATGCCCCATATGAATTCTTGCCATTCAGTTCTCCGCAGAGCCAACCATCCTTGGCAAGACGCTCGTCCCTGAACTGCACGGACGAGGGGTCGCGCAACTGATGGGTGGCATAGCCGCGCTTGACCTGGATCCGCTCTGGGTTGACGAACCACTTCTCGTAGTTCGCCGCCAATACGCCGCCACCAGTTGCGACGGAAGTTAGTGCCGCAACAACGAGCCAATTCCCGAGCTTCATCCGCCTCCTCCTCGAAAGAGGGGGGCATGTTACTCGGCAGGAAAGATGCGGGCCACTCCCACCTCCTTGCCGCCCGCTTGGCCGCAGTGGCAGCGCACATCATTTCTCCGGCTTCGGCGCGAACTCCGCCATCGTCGCGATAGCCGCATGCTCCATTTCAGTCAGTGCGTCGTGCAGATCGTTCCATCCTGCATCGTCAAGGCCTTCCCGATCCATCAAGGGATACATCGCCTCCCATCTGAGGCCGTACGGCACGGCGCTCATGGCCTGGATCATCCACTTCGTACCCACGCGCTTGAACACGCTCAAGGCGAGTTCGTTGTCCGGCCACACCTCGACGATGTCAGTGGTGTAGTCCTCCAGCTCGAAGCCTTCGGAGCGGGCCTCGGCCTCGGTGACCGGAGGCTCGTACAACGCGCGGGCGATGGCCCTCAGTTTCCCAGGCGGCCGTGGAACAGCGCAGCGTCGTAGCTGCCGAGGATGGCCTGCACCGAGCCGGGGAGAACGTCTTCGAGGGACAGCAGGTTGGCCTTCGTGAACTCGTCGTCCAGATGCCAGCCGACGACGCCCTGCAGGAGCAGGTCCACGGCGTTCTCCATGCTGTCGCCGATCATCCTGGTGAAGGAGAACTCGGCATCAGCGAGGGGCTTGTCGTTGCCGCGCACATTCTCGATGTGCTTGTCCCGCAGCGCGAGCCATTCGGATTTGCGCATGCCCTTGGCACGCATCTTCAGCTCGACAGAGGTGCCGTCCAGGCGCGGTACGGTCACGGGCATGTCGAACTCGGGAGCGATGCCGCCGAGGCTCTTGATGCTGGCGACGGGGACGGACTTTTGGGTCTTGGACATAGTAGTCTTTCGCAGGAGAAACGCCCGTGCCCGACCCCGCCGCTCCTGCGAAGAGCGAACGGGGTCGGGTCGGTGCTGGGAATGGGCTTACGCCCGGTGGATCAGGCGTAGCGCGTGCTGATGTTCTGGGCGTTGAAGGTGCCCCGAACGGTCACGGCCTGGCCTTCGGTGAGCGTCTCTTCTTCGTTGAAGGAGACCTTGGCCGGGATCAGGGAGACGGCAGTGCCCTTGGCGCGGCGGCGGACCACCGTGTCGGCGTTGGTGTCCGAGAGCATCTTCAGCGCGTCGTAGGCCGGCGTGCCGATCATGTCGGCGTCCATATCGAAGGTGCGCTGGACGGCGTTGAAGCCGTCGTTGAGCACGATCTCGACATCGGACTCGATGAACTTGACGTTCACGGTCTTCGCGTCGCCGCCCGAGCTGGCGTGG
>DATKFT010000096.1:0-8792 GCA_035544335.1 Pseudorhodoferax sp. | reverse complement strand
CCGGCGCGCAGGCCCCGGCTTCGACGGCCGCAACGCAGGCCATGCCGGCAGGCGCCGCGGAGCGGGCCTGGCCCGGCCGCCGGCGGCGCCCCTGGAGGGGGGCTGGATGGCGGCACGCGGTGCGCCAGCCGAACGGGGTGGGTGCATTCAGAACGGAAACTTCATGCCGCCGGGCAGGCCCGGCATGCCGGCCGTAAGCTTGCCCATCTTCTCCTGGCTGGTCTCCTCGGCCTTGCGCACGGCAGCGTTGAAGGCCGCGGCCACGAGGTCTTCCAGCATGTCCTTGTCGTCGGCCAGCAGGCTGGGATCGATGGTGATGCGCTTGACGTCGTGCTTGCAGGTCATGACGACCTTGACCAGGCCGGCGCCGGACTCGCCCTCGACTTCGATGAAGGCCAGCTCGTCCTGCGCCTTCTTGAGGTTGTCCTGCATCGCCTGGGCCTGCTTCATGAGGCCGGCCAGTTGTCCCTTGTTGAACATGTGAAAACTCCTAAAGGTTTTGAATCAAAGAGGCTTGATGCCGCTGGCGACGATTTTGGCGCCAAAGTCGCGCACCAGGCTTTGCACGAAACTGTCGCTGCGCACGGTCTCTTCCGCTGCGCGCTGTTTTTCGGCCGCAACGGCCGCGTTGCGCCGCGCCGGACTGTCGCTGACGGCGCCGACCTCCACGCTGAGCCGTGACCCGAGGCCGGCCTGCTCCAGCGCCGCACGCAGGCGCTCGCGGCTGCCGGCCTGGTTCAGCGATTCGCGCTCCACGCGCAGCATCCAGTGCTCGCCATCGCGCGCGAGCAGCTGCGACTGCAGCGCCAGCTCACGCGCGAGCGCCGTGACGGCCTCGGCGGCCACGAGCTGCTGCACGGTCTGGTGCCACAGGTCGCCCTCCTCGCTGGGCACGAGCCGGGCCGGCGCCGCACCGGCATGCGGCTGCTGGCGTTGGCCGGGCTCGGGCTGTTCGCGCACCGCGATGGCCACCACGTCCTGCTGGGGCATGGCGGGTGGGACCACGGGGGCTGGCGCCTGCACCTGAACGGGCGGCATCTCCACCACGCGCAGGCGCTCGCCTTCGGGTGCTGCCGGCGCTGCAGGCGGGATGGGCGCAACGGGCGCGGGCCGGGCCACAGCAGGCGCCACAGGGGGGGCAACAGGAGACGCAACGGGTCGCGCGACAGGCGGCGCAACGGGAGCTGCGGTGGCTGGCGCCGCGGATGGTGTCGCAGAGGGGGCCGCGGCCGGTGGCGCAGCGCGGCTCAGGCCGGCGTCGGCATCACGCAGAGTTTTTTTTTCCGCCGAGGCGCCTGCGGGTTTGAAGGCCAGCAGCCGCAGCAGCACCATCGTGAGCCCGGCGTATTCGTCGGGCGCCAGGCCCAGTTCGGCCCGCCCATGCAGGCAGATCGAATACAGCAGCTGCGTTTCGTCGGCCGGCATCGCCGCCGCGAGCCGGGCCGCATCGGCCAGGTCGGCGTCGTCGCTGCGGGCACTGTCCGGCACGGCCTGCAACACCGCCATGCGCTGCAGCAGGGCGGCCATGTCTTCCAGCGTGGCCGCCGCCGACAGGCCCTGGCGGCGCAGCTCTTCGCAGGTATCGACCACGGTGCGGCCATCGCCCTCGGCCAGTGCCTGCAGCAGGCGCAGCACATGGCTGCGGTCGGCGCTGCCCAGCATCTGGCGCACGTTGTCTTCCTGCAGCTGGCCCGCGCCGAAGGCGATCGCCTGGTCGGTCAGCGACAGCGCGTCGCGCATGGAGCCGCGCGCCGCACGCGCCAGCAGGCGCAGGGAGCCCTCGTCGGCCGGCACGCTTTCGCTGTGCAGCACGCGGCCCAGGTGCTCGCGCACGGTCTCGGGCGCCATGGGCCGCAGGTTGAATTGCAGGCAGCGCGACAGCACGGTCACGGGCACCTTCTGCGGGTCGGTCGTGGCCAGCACGAACTTCAGGTACTCGGGCGGTTCTTCCAGCGTCTTGAGCATGGCGTTGAACGCCGTGTTCGTGAGCATGTGCACTTCGTCGATCATGAAGACCTTGAAGCGGCCCTGCACCGGCTTGTAGACCGCCTGTTCCAGCAGGGTCTGCACCTCGTCGACGCCGCGGTTGGAGGCCGCATCGAGCTCGGTGTAGTCGATGAAGCGACCCGCGTCGATCTCGGTACAGGCCTGGCAGACGCCGCAGGGCTGGGCCGTCACGCCACCCTGCCCGTCGGGGCCCTGGCAATTCAGCGACTTGGCCAGGATGCGCGAGACCGTGGTCTTGCCGACGCCGCGCGTGCCCGTGAACAGATAGGCATGGTGCAAGCGCTGGCTGGTCAGTGCGTTCTCCAGCGCCCGCACCACATGCTCTTGCCCCACCATCTCGCCGAACGTCTTGGGCCTGAATTTGCGTGCGAGAACCAGATAGGACATCCGTGCATTCTACGGACCGCTCCGAAGGGACTTGCGCCACGGCTACAATGCGAGGTGACGGGCCTTCCCGCATGGTGAAGCGGCCAACCGGGTCAGGTGGGGAACCAAGCAGCCCTAACTGTGGAGCCAGTGCCGGGGTCAAGGCTCGTCACCTCTTGTGTCCATCGCGGTTCACCTCTGAACCGCGTGTTTTCTGGGGATGGCGCCCCACGCCTGTGTCAATTCGCTGGGTCAATTGCATCCGATTCACCCCCTTCGATGAGGGACGATGCGATGACCATGCCGACAGGCGTGACCCGACGTGGTGGGATGTTCTGGCTTCGGGTTGGCATACCCGACGACATCCGCCACCTGTACCCCAGGACCTCCAAAGGCGCCCTGACCGCTGACCGCTACCGGGCCAGCCTGAAGACCAGCGGCAAGGACGAGGCCAGGGCCCGAGCGCTTGCCCTGCGGGCCGAATTTGAAGCGGAGTTCATCCAGAAGCGCAAGACGCTGATGGTCCCTGCCATCCGCCCGGCCCCCGCTCTCCAGACCATCATTGCTGATGCTGTCTATGCGGCCGACATGGCCCGGGACGACGCAGACCGCAGGGACCAGCGCAGGACCGTCCGGGAGTTCTCCGAGGTCCATGCGGGCGAACCGGTCACGCACCCTAGATTCCCCGGGGTCTCCAGGCTCTCCCCGCTTCCCGCGAACACTCTTGCCATCCGGGAGACCCGCCGCGCTCAGTACCTGCAGCACGTGCGGAAGGCTTTGGGAACTGGCGACCAAGGCCGCGGAGACCTTGGGCCTTGAGGTCGATGGGGACAGCGACGAAGGAGCGGCGACGCTGGACGCCTGCCTGAAGGCCTATGCACTCGCGAAAGAGGACGCGATCAGGAAGGACCAGGGCCACGTCATCGAGACCCCGGACGCTCCCAAACTTCCTCAGGACCTCCAGGAAGCCCCACAAGCCGCGCAATCCCCTTCCGGCTCCCCCACCCCTGCCCACCGATTCAGACGCGACCTGGTGCCGTTGTGGAAGTCCAAGGCCAAGCCCACGGCCAACGCGCTGGGGGCCATGAATCGCGCCCTGAGTCTCCTGGACGAAGCCGGCATTCCGACCGAGCTTGCGACCCTCAAGGGCATCCACGGGGCAACCTTCCGGGACGGGCTGAGGGACACCGAGGCCCGCGGGATTTCACAGAAGACCGCTTCGGAGCCATCAAGACCCTGTTGAACCTGGAGTACGCCGCGGACCTTCGAGCCGCGGGGGAAACGAAGCTGTTCCCTACCCTGCACCGCAAAGACACCAGGAGCGCTGGTTACCTGTTCGGCCAAGCTTTCCGGCTGTATCTGAACAAGGTTGGCGTCAAACGACCGTTGGCGACGTTCCAAGCCTACCGCCACGGGTTCCGGTCAGCCCTGGAGAACGCTGGGGTCTCCACGGTCCGCATCCATCGCCTCGTCGGCCACGCGGGCGGCAGCGTGGATGCGCGTGACACGCACTTGGATGTGGCAGTCATGGCCGAGGATGTCGCGAAGGTCGCCTTCCCCTTCCTGGACCTCCCGCGGGTCTACCCAACGCGCGATTGATCGTCGCGCATCTGGTGCTGGTACGGCGCAGGCCCACGAGCCAGCGCCTGCAGTTCAGGCAGCAATGGGGCCAGTGCTGCCGCCTCGGCATCCGTCCGTGGCTGGTCCCGGATGGAGGCCAGAAGTGCCTTGGCTGTCTCGGTGGGGCCACCTGAGGCGACGACTGCGCGGACGAGTTGAAGAAGGGCGGGCATAGAAGCTCCAGAGTTGATGAGCCCTCATGAAAGTTTCACGACCGATCAATGCAAGGTCGCCCGCGCTAAAACCCCACACGCTCCCGGCTCTTCGTCATGACCTGGCCAATCCCATAGGCGTCCCGGGTCTCCGCAAGCCTCCTGCGCTCATCCCAGCTTGTCGGTCCGCTCAATGAGGGTTCGAATCCCTCCGTTCCCACCAGCCCCCCAGGACACACCACCACGCCTGTGGATACGTGGGACCGTTTCCGTACCGCCCCCGGCCCCGCAGCATTTCCAGGCCCGCCAAGAGCACCCCACGCCCGTCGAGTTCCAGAATCTTGACCTTGCCCATGACCGGGATGACATTGCGGCCCTCGGGCGTCGTCAGCAGCGCCACGTGTTCGAAGGGACCCCGGCGCCGCACGATGAGGTCGCCACGCGCCGGGGAGGCCTTGATGGTCTCTGGGGGCAGCTTGCAGCCCCCGTGACGGCAGCAGTCGACGGTCGCGAGCATGTGACATGAATACTGGGTTTTTGTACAGTATTGGCATGGACCGGCAGACCTGGATTGCAGCATGTGCCCATCGTCTGCAACGGCAGTGGCGCACGGTGGATCCCGAGCAGCTTGAGGAAGTCGCGGGAGAGCTTTGGAGCGATGCGGGGCTCCGGGAGCTTGAGCCGGTCCAGGCGGCCCAGAAGTGGCTGAAGCCGCTGGGCCGTCCTACAAACCCTGGCAACACCCACTCGATACAGGTAGACGCATGAGCAATGTGATGTGGTCCATCGGTTTAGCCTGCTTTGGCTACTTCCTCCTGCAAGTGTTGTTCCGGGTGTTTGCGTAGAGACCGGCCTGTCCTTGCGAGTCACGGAAATCGACGGGACCTCCTGATTCGCGGCGCCCGCTCGCGCCCCGGAGTCAACGCCGGCGGCGAAGGC
Organism: Pseudorhodoferax sp.; assembly: GCA_035544335.1. Lineage (GTDB taxonomy): Bacteria > Pseudomonadota > Gammaproteobacteria > Burkholderiales > Burkholderiaceae_C > Pseudorhodoferax. The sequence goes on along the minus strand of DATKFT010000096.1, from coordinate 3,708 downwards.
GCCGGAACGCGAACAACCCCAGCAGCGAGGTCATGAGCATGGTGCCCGCTTGCGACAGCGTGGGAATGGAGACAGGACCGGCGGGCGCCGCAACGCGCACCGAAGCCCCCGATGCCTGGCTGCGGGACGAGTCGTCCATATAAATGGTGCAGATATCGGCGACACCGCCAGTGGCCACTGTATCGCAGCCCGAGTTGTATACGGCGCTGGCACTGGTGCCGGTGATCACGATGCCCGACACGCGATCCGCAGCGGTGTGTGGCGCCGTACCTGTCAGCCACAGGGTGACCAGCATTGGACCCATGCTGGTGATCTTTCCCGCTGCGTCCGTGCTGATGCGCAGGGTGTTCAAGCGTGCATTCGGGTCGCTAGAAGCAATGACATCCAGGCCGCTGGAAAAGCTGTACGACGTCACGGTCGAGCCAATCTCCAAATTGCTCGCGTTGGCCGGCAGCGGGCCGCTGGTCGTGAAAGTGCCCGTCACGTTGTGTGTGGCGAGAAAATTGGCACAGGGGACGGCGGGCGCCGTCGTGCAGCTCGTGTAGTTGACGATCGTCCCGTAGTTGCCAGTGCTGGTGATGTTCACCGTGGCACCGGACGACGCGCTGGCTGCGAGCGCAGCGGCGAAACCCAGGAAAGCTTTCTTCACGTTGTGTTCCATTTGGTTACTTTCGTCGCAAGTCTAGGGGCATTTCTCATGCTTTTTGAACCGCCCCGGTGGCTCTTCGCCCTACCCGCTGGTTCCTGGACGAGGACAACATACTCCGCGCGTACTCGCTCCACGAGCGGCCGATGGCGCGTGGTGTCCTGGTAGCCGCTGCGGTCCTGGGCGCCCAAGAAGGCGCATGCATCGAAGTGCCCGCAGACCCCTTCGATGTGCGGCTGTCGCAGCTGCGCTGCGTGTCCTCCTGGACCTCCCCGAACGCCCATCGCCTCACCATGTCTGGCCAACGCCTGCAACGATTCGACCCCACGCCCGGCCAGCATTCGGCCATTGGTTCGGAAGCTCCCGCGCCATCTACGCGCACCGCGACCTACACCCCGACCCAGGCCAACTTCGTCAACGACGGGCGTGCCATGGGCGCCATTGGCTCCGCGCTGTCCTCGTTCTTCGATGCCGGTGCAAAGACCGCCGAGACCGTCGCCCAGGTCCAGCACCGCGAGGAACTGGTCCAGATCAAGCGCGAGAACGAAGCCCTTGCCCGGCAAGGGTGTCGCGGACCAGAAGCTGGGCAAGGAAATCGACCCGGCCAACGCGGGCCGCCGGGACTACCTGGAGACCTACCAGACCTCCGCGGCCGACGCCCAGGCACACAAGCTGTCCGACGGTCTCCGCGAGCACCTGGCGGCCCAGCCGCTCGACGGGTCCGCGGACCTCGCCAAGACCGCCGAGGACTACTACCGCAAGGAGATTGGCAAAGGGACCGGCGATCCGGTCTGCGACGCCCGCATGCTGTCGCAGTTCTCCCGGTCGGCCGAGCCCAGGGTCGCGCAGTTTAGCGAGGCCCGCCGGACCACCGCGATCCAGAACACGACCCAAGCGGTCGTGGATCCGTGACCACCAGCGGGCCGCCTTGGTCTCCATGCTCTACCAGGGCGTGAACACCAAGCCGGTCGTGGACGCCATCAAGTCCGGCAAGCCAGACAGCCAGGTCGCGGACCTGATCCGAGCGACCGGCGACCGCCGCCTTGCTCCCCGGCGAAACCAGGAGGCCGCGAGGTTCCTGGGCTCCCAGGCCCCCGCGTACTTCGACAACAGCACCAACCAAATCCCAGGACGCACTGCAGACGCTGGCGGTCCTGTGATGCGATGACCACCGCCGCCACCTACCGCACCACCAACGGCCACACGGTCCTGATGGATACGGAGGACTGGCCAAGGGTCTCCGGACTCCTGGCATCCGGGGTCCGCCTGCAGTCCCGCATGCAGCGCGGTGTCCTCGTGGTCGTCCTGGTGGACTATGGTCCCCCTCGCGTCACCATGTACCTGTCCAAGTTCCTACTTGGGGCGCAAGCCAACCAGGTCGTGGCGATGCTGCGGGTCCGCTGGACCATCGCAGGGAGTCCATGGAACTGGTGACGGAGGCCAGGCGGCTGGGGCATGCCAGCCGGATTCATTGCGCACTGTTACACGGAATGGCTTAGCTGCTGGCGCTGTGAGGTCGCTAAAACTTCACATGCCGCCCGAGGTTCGCACGCTCCTGATTCGTTTCCGTGAAGCGCTGGAGCGTGCTGCGCTTCCTGCCGACGAACTGGCCCTGGCCGCTGATTTGGTGGACCATCTTCTAAGGCTCTGTGACGATGGCAAGCTGACTGCGCCGTTCCTCAAGCTGGCCCTTGAGCCCTTCCAGGACACCCCCCAGATCGAACAGATCGCCGGGCCTCTCGTGCGGTTCGCGGCCCACCAGTCCGCGGCCATGGGGCACAGGGATTTCGAGCGCAGCGATGCGCTGCCCTGGATCGTCTCATCCTATTCGGACCTGGAGCCCAAGGCGACGCTGGGGGCTCTGGAGGGCCTTGATGCACCCCGCGTATCCCCAAGGTCGCTGAAGCGGCTCTAGGGGCCTTTGCGGGGCTCCGGGCTACCTCGCGTAGAGGCCGATGAGCAGCCCGATTGCCATTGACAACGGGATGGCGACCAGTGGCGAGCCCAGCGGACCCAGCAGCTTCTCCCATCGTCTATCAGCCTCCGCCTGGAGCCCGGGACGGCGTTGGACCTTGACCCGCAAGCTGCGCTGTGGTCCAGCAGGGGCGCCGTGGGTCTTGCTCGGACCGCTTGCCCCGCTAAAGGGTGCAGAAGGCTGCGGGTTGTCGCCAGCGGTTCTTCGCAGTGCTGCACACTTCCACGCACCTGTCTGTTTTTTTCCGCCGCTGGCTTCACGCACCCACGCCTTTCATGGACCAAAGCTACCTGCAAATCTTCAGTGTCTTGGTGGGCGCCGCTGGCGCACTGGGCGGGTGGCGTCTTGGCGCACTGGTTGACGAGGTCCAGGGACAAGCGTCTACGTCAGGTGGAAGGGCTGCGTGAGGTTCATAGAGAGCTGCACAGGCTTGCGAGGCACGCCCTTGAGTTCACGCGCTTCATCAATGTCCGGCTACCGGCAAGAACTGCGGGTGAAATCACGAGGGAGGCGATCGATAGCCAGGAGTCCGCGGCCGGTGGCCACCCCACCAGGACGAAGCTTGCCCTCCATCCCTGTTTCTTCGCATGAGGCATGACCTTCTCTCTGCACAGCTTCTGTGACATCGCCATCCCGCAATGGATGCGCCTGCTCAATCATCCCGATGTGGTCCGCCATATGCCCCTCGCAGAAGCGCGTTGGAGCGAAAGCGCGGTTGCGGACTGGGTTCGAGGGAAGGATTCGCAATGCCGGGAGAACGGCTATGGACCATTCGCCATCCGGATTGACGGTCGTTTTGCGGGCTGGGGCGGTTTTCAGCGGGAAGGCGCGGAGGCAGACTTCGCGTTGGTTCTGCTGCCCGAATACTGGGGCCACGGTGGTCGGATTTTTCGCCACTTCATGGACCATCGCGCCGAACTCGGCATCGAGACCGTCAGCATCCTGCTGCCCCCAAGCCGGTTGCGCACCAGAGGGCTTGCCAGATGGGGGTTCCAGCACGTGGGTGATGTGACCTATGGGAACCAGCGTTTTCTGAAGTTCCAGGCCCCGGGACGAAAGAGGTAGGCCATCGCTGCCCGGAGTCGCG
>DATKFT010000095.1:0-18835 GCA_035544335.1 Pseudorhodoferax sp. | reverse complement strand
CTGCTGCACCCATGCCCAGGCCACGCAGGTCGAACTCGTGCTGCACGGCACGCGCCACGGCGTGGGCCTGCGCGTGCGCGACAACGGCCGGGGCTTCGACACGCGGCGCGTGTTCGAGGATGGCGCGCGCGGCATCGGCCTGCGCAACATGCGCGAGCGGGCCGAAAGCCTGGGCGGCGCGCTGACCATCGCATCCGGCCGCCACGGCACCAGCATCGAAACCTGGTTGCCGCTGGCGCAGTCCGTGTCCAGCGGCGCCAGCGGCGCCAGCGGGCCCGTGCGCGCCAGCGCCTCCCTGTCCCTCGTCCGTCCCGCACCATGACCATTCCTCCCGATCCGATCCGCGTGCTGCTGGTCGACGACCACCCGTTGCTGCGCGACGGCGTGCGCATGCGTCTGCACGCCACGGCCCACATCCGCGTGGTCGGCGAGGCGGCCAGCGTGCAGGAGGCCGAGCGGCTGGCCGCCGCGCTGCTGCCCGACATCGTGGTCACCGACATCCGCATGCCGGACGCCAGCGGCATCCAGCTGGCCAGCCTGTTCCGCACGCGCTTTCCAACGCTCAAGCTGCTGGTGCTGTCCATGCACCAGGATGCCGAGTACGTGCGCCGCGCCGTGGCGCTGGACGTGCGCGGTTACGTGCTCAAGGACGGGCCGGGCCAGCACCTGGTCGAGGCGATCGACGCCGTGCACGCCGGCGCGCGCTACTTCAGCCCGGGCCTGCCGCTGCCCAGCGAACCGGCACCGCCGCCCGTGACGCGGGCCTGGGGCCAGCTCACGCCCAAGGAATCGGCCGTGCTGTCGCTGCTGGCCGATGGCTGCTCCAACAAGGAGATCGCCGATGCGCTGGGCGCCTCGGTGCGCACCGTGGAGACGCACCGCCTGCACCTGCGCCGCAAGCTGCGCATCGACGGCCAGGCCGCGCTGGTCAAGTACGCCGTGTCCTATGCCGACCTGCAGGTCGGCCACCGCTGAGGCTCAGGCGCGCTCCTGCGGCGGCAGCGCCGGCTGCGGCAGCTTGCGGTAGGCGAGGGCGCCGGTCGCCTGCGCCAGCGCGATGGCCAGCAGCACGGCCGTGAAGGTCTCTAGGCCCCAGCCTGCGGCCTTGGAGGCGACCCAGCCCGTGCCCCATTGCATGAGCGCCACGCCCATGAACATGGCCATCGTGAACACCGACAGCGCGCGACCGATCATGGCCGGCGGGTAGGCCGCGCGCACGTCGGCGTACTGCAGCACCATGCAGCCGCAGACCACGGACACCGCCACGGCCAGCAGCACATCGGCCACCAGGCTGCGCTGCAGCGCCATCAGCACGAACAGCGCGGCCATGAGCAGCGTGCAGCGCACGATGCGGGTGCGGCGCCGCATCAGCGTGCCCGGGTCGAAGCGGCCGAACAGCGGCGGGCTCACGAGCGAGACGATGGACACGAGCAGGGCCACGTGGCCACTGGCGAGCAGCGACAGGCCGTGTCGTTCGGACAGCAGCGGCCCCAGCCACAGGCCGCGCAGCGTCAGGAAGGCGGCATAGGTGACGGCCGACATCCACAAAATGCCCCAGGTGTGCGGCATCAGGAACAGTGCGCCGAAGCCGCGCAGTGCCTGGCCCAGCGATTCGCGCGGCGCACCGGGCGGCGCATCCGGCGCCGTGGCGGCGCCCGGCTGCGCGGGCAGCTTCCACCACACCAGCAGCCAGGCCGCCAGCGAGCCGGCCGCCAGCACCCACATGCCCGCGCGCCAGCCGCTGCGCTCGATCAGCCAGGCCAGCGGCGTGCCCGTGAGCAGCGTGCCCACGCCGCCCAGCATCATGATCAGCCCCGACAGCATGGCGAAGCGCTGCGCCGGAAAGTTCTGCGCGATGAACAGCGTGCAGGCCAGGAAGGCCGGTGCGCAGCCCACGCCGATCAGCAACTGGCCTGCGATCAGCGCGCCCTGGCCCGGCGCCAGCGCCGACAGCGCGGAGCCCGCCACGGCCAGCGGGAACGCCGTCAGCACGGTGCGGCGCAGGCCGTACAGGTCCATGCCCACGCCCATGAGCAGCTGCAGCGCGCCGAACGCGAAATGGAAGCTGGCCGCGAACAGGCCCAGCTCCTGCGGCGAGAGCCGGAACTCGGCCTGCAGCGGCGGTGCGAGGATGGCGGCCAGCGTGCGGAAGGCCTGGCTCATTGCGAAGGCCGCTGTCAGCGCCAGCAGCATGGGCCAGGCGGCGCGCGGGGAAAGCGGGGGGCTTGGGGGCATGGCCGGGCGAGCGTACCCGACCCGGCCCGCAGCTCACTGTCGCCTGTAGGTCGCCGTCATGAAGCGCTTCCACTGGCCGTCCTCGCCCAGCGCCTGCGAGTGCAGCGTGCGCGTGTCGGCGTCGATGAGCGTGATGACGTCCTGGTAGCGCTGGGTCTTGCCATCGCCCGCGAAGCTGGGGCCCTCGGTGTCCAGCGTGAGCACCTTCTGGGCGGCGTCGAGCTGGCCTTCATAGACCCACATCAGCGCCATCATCGAGCCGACCCAGTTGCCCACGAAGGCCTGGCGGTCCGGGTCGTAGCCCAGCGTGAGCCGCATCTGGGCGCTGCCGCCGCCGGGCATGTCGCCCTCACCTTCGCCCACGATCCAGAGCTCGCCGAGCGCGCGCACGGTTTCCGTTCCACGGCTCTTGTGCGGTGGCTGGCCGGGGCCCATGTCGGCCTCGCCTTCCATGGTCCATGTGCCCACCAGCTGCTGCAGCCAGCGGTGCTGTTCGCCTGCCTTGACGGGTTCCATGGCGCGGCCCCGTCAGTGTGGGGCCTGGCCCGGAGCGTCCACGAGGACCATCCAGGACAGGCCGAACCGGTCGGCCACCATGCCGAAGGCCGGGCTGAAGAAGGTCTTGGCCATGGGCATCTGCACCTGGCCGCCGTCGCCGAGTGCCTGGAACAGGCGCTCGGCCTCGGCCACCTCGCCCACCAACAGCGAGAGCGAGATGCCCGCGAAGTTGGGCTTGCCGCTGGCCATGCCGTCCGAGGCCATCAGCGTGGTCTCGCCGATGCTGAAGGAGGCGTGCATGACCTTGTTGGGGTCGGGGGGCGGCCCGCCCGCGCAGCCGTCGGCGCCCTGGGGCAGGTCGTTCGGCGGCGCGTCCTGGTAGCGCATCAGCGCGGTGATGCTGGCGCCGAGCCGGTCGCGGTAGAAGTTCAGCGCTTCCTCGCAACGGCCTTCGAAGAACAGATAGGGCTGGATCTGCATGGCCATGTCTCCTTGTGAACAATTGTGAACAGCGTCCACAAAATTCTGGCAGCAATAATGGACGCTGTCCACATGGCAGAAAACACACCTCCATCCCGCACCCGGGCGGTGCCCGCGCGCGGCAGCTACCGGCATGGCGACCTGCGCCGCGCCCTGCTCGAAGCCGGCCTGGCGCTGGCGGCCGAGGGCGGCCCCGACGCGGTCGTGCTGCGCGAGGCCACGCGCCGCGCGGGCGTGGCACCCAACGCGGCCTACCGCCATTTCGCCAACCGCGATGCGCTGCTCGATGCCGTGCGGGCCGCCGCCGTGGCCGCGGTGGCGCAGGCCATGGAGGACCAGATGGTGCAGGTGCCCCGGCAGGGCAGCGCCGTGGAGCAGGCCCGCGCGCGCGTGCGGGCCGTGGGCGCGGGCTACCTGGGCTTCGCGCGGGCGCAGCAGGGCCTGTTCCGCACCGCGTTCGGTGGCCGCTTCGCGCTGGCCGCCACGCCCGACCCGGCCAAGGCCGGCCGCACGGGCCTGGACCCGTTCCGCCACCTCGGCGCGGCGCTCGACGCGCTCGTCGCGGCGGGCGCCTTGCCGGCCGAACGCCGGCCCGGCGCCGAGTTCCTGGCCTGGTCCACCGTGCACGGCCTGGCCCTGCTGCTGCTCGACGGGCCGCTGCGCGGCCTGCCGCCCGCACAGGTCGAGGCGCTCGGGGCCCGCCTGCTCGACATGGTCGAGCGCGGCCTGTAGGGACGGCGTCTCACGCTCTCACCGCGGGTTGCTCGCCCACTGCACGGCCAGGATGCTGGCCAGCACCGTGCACAGGCCCAGCAGCGCGACGCCCGTCATGGCCTGGCCCAGCAAGGCCCAGCCCAGCACCACGGCGGCCAGCGGGCTCAGCAGGCCCAGCGAGGACACGGCTACCGCGGGCAGCCGCGCGATGCCGCGGAACCACAGTGCGTAGGCCAGCAGCGCGCCGGCCAGGCACAGGTAGGCATAGCCCAGCCATTGGGGCGCGTGCAGCGTGGGCAGCGGCGCGTCGATCCACCAGGCCAGTGGCGCCAGCATGGCCCCGCCCAGCAGCAGCTGCCAGCCCGTGAAGGCCAGCACGGGCAGCTCGGGCTTCCAGCGCCGCGTGAGGAAGGTGCCGGCCGCCATGCAGGCAGCGCCGGTCAGCGCCGCCGCGATGCCCAGCGCATCCCAGCGCGCACCGGGCGCCAGCAGCAGCGCCGCCATGCCCAAGATGCCCAGCACGGCCGCGCCCACGGCCAGCCGCGCGGGCCGCTGCCGGTCCAGTGCCCAGGCCAGCCCCATGACCAGCAGCGGCTGGATCGCGCCGACCACGGCCGCCAGGCCGCCCGGCAACCGGTAGGCGGCCACGAACAGCAGCGCCTGGAACACGCCGATGTTGAGCGCCGACAGCAGCGCCAGCCGGCCCCAGCTGCCGCGCGCGGGCAGCCGCCTGCAGGCCAGCGTGAGCAGCAGCCCGGCCGGCAGGCAGCGCAGCAGCGCGGCCGTGAACGGCCGGTCCGGCGGCAGCAGCTGGGTCGTGACGATGTAGGTGGAGCCCCAGATGGTCGGTGCGAGCGCGGTCAGCAGCAGGTCCCACCATCGGGTAAATTTCGATGGGCTGGTCATCTCATTTATCTTGAGTTCAAGATGAATCATGCCACGAATCATCTTGAATTGAAGATAAAAGGGTTTTGACATGGCGACCGAACAAGCCCCCGACGCAGTGGACGCTATCCTGGCGCAGTGGCGCCGCGAGCGGCCCGACCTCGAGGTCGAGGTGATGGCGCCGATCGGCCGGCTCAAGCGCTGCGCCGCGCTGCTGCAGCGCCGGCTCGACGAGGCCTTCGCCGCGTTCGGCCTGAGCTTCTGGGAGTTCGACGTGCTGGCCGCGCTGCGCCGCGCGGGCAGCCCCTACCGGCTCGCGCCGACGGCGCTGTTCTCCACGCTGATGGTCAGCTCGGGCACCATGACGCACCGGCTCAAGGGCCTGGAGATGCGCGGCCTCGTGCAGCGCCTGCCCAACCCCGAGGACGCGCGCAGCCTGCTCGTGCAGCTGACGCCCGAGGGCGTGGACCTGATCGACCGCGCGGTCGAGGTGCACGTGGCCAACGAGCGCATGATCCTGGCCGGTCTCAAGCCCGCGGACCTGGCGGCGCTGGACGCGCGGCTGGCCAGGCTGCTGGCCGTGCTCGAAGCAGACAGCTAAATCCGCGCCGGCTGCTCAGAAGCTGTGAATGAACCGATCGCACCCGCGACGGGGTGCGGCGGGCCGCAGGCGCAGGCGCAGGCCGCCGCCCTGGCTGGTGCCAGGGCAAGGCCTGCAACGCCCGCATGCGGCTCGCCGTGCCCCGGCCCGAAGGGCGAGGCCCTCGGCGCAGCGATCGCGACAGGCGCCCCCTCTCATCAGGGGCCTCGCGCGGGTGTGAGGGGTTCGTTCACAGCTTCTCAGCCCGACTGGCGCAGCACCAGCCGCGGCTCGGCGCAGTAGACCTGGCGCGGGCGGCCGGGTTCGGCGATGCGCGCGAGCAGCAGCGCCGCCGCCTGCGCGCCGAGTTCGCCGGGCCGGATGTCCACGGTGCTCAGCGGTGGGTTGGAATGGGCGGCGTCCAGCACGTTGTCGAAGCCCGTCAGCGCGAAGTCCGCACCCGCGCGCAGGCCGCGCGCGCCCAGGGCCGAGAGCGCGCCGAAGGCCGTGATGTCGTTGTAGCAGACGGCCGCCGTGGCGCCCGTGCCGCGGTCGAGCAGGGCGTTGAGCATGGCGTGGCCGCCTGCGCGGTTCGGATGGGCCTGCAGCACGAGCGCCGCGTCGAAACCGATGCCATGCGCCTCGAGCGCCTGGCGGTAGCCGGCCAGGCGCTCGCCGTGCAGCGTGCCGGCCACGCCGCCCAGGAAGCCGATGCGCCGGTGGCCGGCGCCGATCAGGTGCTGGGTGGCCAGGGCCGCGCCCTCGGTGTTGGCCGAACCCGCGAAGTCGTAGCTGCCGCTGCCCAGCGTGCGCACGATCACCGTGAACGCGATGCCCCAGGCCTTGAGCTGGCGCGGCAGCGCGGCCGGCGTGCCCAGCGCGGGGCACAGCACGAGGCCGGCGGCGTTCTGCTCGCGCATGGAGTGCAGCAGCTGCGCCTGGCGCGCCGGGTCCTCGTGCGAATGGCCCATGAGCACGGTGTAGCCGGCCTCGACCAGGCGCTGCTCCAGGCCCACGAGCACCTCGGCGAAGAAGGGGTTCATGAGGTCGTTGATGACCACACCGATGGTGTTGGACGCACGCTGGCGCAGCTCCGCGGCGCGCCGGTTGTAGACGTAGCCGAGCCGGGCCGCGGCCGCGCGCACGCGCTCGGCGGTCGCCTCGGGAATGCGCGGGCTGCCCTGCAGCACCAGCGACACGGTGGACTTGGACACCTGGGCCTCGGCGGCCACGTGCAGGATGGTGCTGGGGGCGCCGGAGGCGGGGGGGCGTGCCATCGGTGTTTTCCCTGAAATGTGTTGACGGTCTATTGGAACGTTCCAACAATCGCGGCATTGGAACGTTCCACTTGAGTTTAGCCACCGATGCCTGCAGCCTGCCCCGCCCGTCCCCTGGCCATCGTCACCGGCGCCCGCCGCGGCATCGGCGCGGCCATCGCGGTGGCGCTGGCCGCGCGCGGGCACGACCTGGCGCTGACCGACATCGCGACCGACGGCGCTGAGGAGGTGCTCGCGGCCGTCGCCGCAGTTGCCGTCCAGGGCGCGCGCGCACGCTTCTTCCCGTTCGACCTGGCCGAGGCCGAGCAGCATGGCGCGCGCGTGCAGGAGATCGCGGACTGGGGCGGCCCGGTCGCCTGCCTGGTCAACAACGCGGGCCTGCCGGCCGCCAGCCGCGGCGACCTGCTCGACGTGGGCATGGCCTCGTTCGACCGGCTCATGGACGTGAACCTGCGCGGCACCTTCTTCTTCACCCAGGCCGTGGCGCGCCACATGCTGGCCGCACCCTGCGCGGCGGCGCGCAGCATCGTCACGGTGTCCTCGGTCAGCGTGGAGATGGCCTCGGTCGAGCGCGGCGAGTACTGCCTGTCCAAGGCCGGCCTGGGCATGCTCACGCGGCTGTTCGCGCTGCGGCTGGCCGAGGCCGGCATCGCCGTGTTCGAGGTGCGGCCCGGCATCATCCGCACGCCCATGACCGAGGGCGTGGCGTCCAGCTACGAGGCGCGCATCGCGGCCGGCCTGGTGCCCCAGCGCCGCTGGGGCCAGCCCGAGGACGTGGCGCGCACGGTGGCCCTGCTGGCCGGCGGCGAGCTTGCGTTCTCCACGGGCAGCGTGGTGCACGTGGACGGCGCGCTGTCGATCCCGCGCCTCTGAGCCGATTCTCCGAACCGATTTTCCTGCCCTTCCTTCTCCAGAAAGAGAGACAAGCCGTGACACTCCTGAAGACCCTGATGCTGGCCGCCGGGCTGGCGCTGCAGGCGGCCCTGCCCGCGCTGGCGGAGAACTACCCGACCAAGCCCGTGGAGATGATCGTGCCCTGGCCCGCCGGTGGCGGCACCGACGTGATCGCACGCGTCTACGCGGAGGCCGCGCGCACGCACTTCGCGCAGCCCATCCTGATCGTGAACCGGCCCGGCGCGATCGGCTCCATCGGCTTTTCCGAGGCCGCAGCCGCCAAGCCCGACGGCTACAAGGTCGTGATGGCCACGCCCGAGCTGCTGATCGCGCCCTACCTGAACATCGGCCGCGCGCGCTACGAGAACTTCGTGCCCATCGCACGCATCAACGCCGATCCGGCCTCGATCACGGTGCAGGCCGAGGCGCCCTGGAAGACCGTGGAAGAGTTCCTGGCCCATGCGCGCGCGAACCCCGGCAAGCTCACGCTGTCGACCTCGGGCAATGGCGCGATTCCGGACATCGCGGCCGCCGCGCTCGAAGACAAGACCGGCCTGAAGTTTGTGCGCGTGCCCTACCAGGGCGAGGCGCCCGCGATCCAGGCCATCCTGGCCGGCCAGGTCGATGCGACCGTGGTCGCGCCCGGCGCCATGAGCAGCCATGTGAAGGCCGGCAAGCTGCGCGTGCTGGCCGTCACCTCGGCCCAGCGCATCGCCGAGTTCCCTGACGCGCCCACGCTCAAGGAGCGCGGCGTGGACCTGGCCATCGGCACCTGGCGCGGCCTCATGCTGCCCAAGGGCACGCCGCCCGAGATCATCGCGATGTGGAGCGAGCTCACGCGCAAGGTCAGCGCCGAGCCCAAGTACCAGGAGACGCTCAAGAAGCAGAACGTCAACCTGATCTACGAGGACAGCGCGCAGTTCGCGGCCGTGCTGCGCGAGAACGACGCGCTGTTCAAGCGCCTGGTCCCGCTGCTGCAGGTCACGGCCAAGTAGCCGCCTGCAGCCCCGCCCCGGAACGGGGCGCGGTGCTCAGTGGTGGTGGCCGTGGCCGCCGTGCACGTGGCCGTGGGCAATTTCCTCGGCCGTCGCCGCGCGCACGCCGCCGACCTGCAGCGTGAACTTGAGCGCCTTGTCGGCCCAGGGGTGGTTGGCGTCCAGCAGCACCTGGTCGCCCTTGATCTTGACGACCGTGAACACCTGTTCGCGGCCGTCCTCGGTCATGCCGCGCAGATGGCCGCCGACCTTGACGCCGGGCGGGAAGTCGCTCTTGGAGATGCTGCGCTCCAGCGCCGCGTCGCGGCGGCCGAAGGCGTCTTCGGGCTGCAGTTCCAGCGTGGCGCGAAAGCCGGCTTCCTGGCCTTCGAGCACCTCTTCGATCTTGGGCAGGGTGTTGCCGTAGCCGCCATGCAGGTAGTCGGTGGTCTCGCGGCTGGCCAGCGGCTTGCCATTGGCTTCGGTCACGCTGTAGTGCAGGGTGACGGCGGTGTCTTTGCTGATCTTCATGTCGTGCGTATGTCGGTCGCGCAGGCGCGCGCGGGCGACGATTGTCGTTCAAGCCTGCGAAATCCTGGGGCCAGGCGTGCTACAACGCCGCCCATGCTCAAAACCTTTGCCACGGCGCTGCTGACCGTCGGCCTGGCCCTGTCGGCCCAGGCGCAGCAGGAACCCGTCCACAACCTGCTCGTGCGGCTCAAGCCGGCTGCCGAGTCCGACGCCGCGCGCGAAGCGCCGCTGGCTGCGCGCGAGCGGCTGCGTGCCGTGGCCGGCACGGCTGGCGTGGGCTTCGAACGTGCGCGCGCCGTGGGCACGCAATACCAGCTGCTGCGCCTGCCCACGGCCCAGTCCGGTGCCGAGCTCGAGAACTCCATGCGCCGGCTGCGCCTGCACCCCGAGGTGCTGGACGTGGAGCCCGATGTGCGCGTGCGCCGCCTGGCCGTTCCCAACGACCCGCAGTTCGCGCAGCAGTGGAACCTGCAGTCGCCGGCGCAATACCCCTCGGCCATCAACGCGCAGCCGGCCTGGGATCTCAGCACGGGCAGCCCCCAGGGCGTGGTCGCGGTGCTCGACGTGGGCGTGCGCCTGGAGCATCCGGACCTGGCCGGGCGCCTGCTGCCCGGCTACGACTTCGTGAGCGAGATCGAATACTCCAACACCGGCCGTGGCCGCGGGCCCGGTGCCGCCGACCCGGGCGACTGGGTCAGCGCGATCGACAAGCGCTCGCCGCTGTTCTCCACCTGCGACATCGAGGACAGTTCCTGGCACGGCACCTTCATCGCGGGCCAGATCGCGGCCGCGACGAACAACAGCATCGGCGTGGCCGGCATCACCTGGCAGGGCAAGGTGCTGCCCGTGCGCATCGCGGGCAAGTGCGGCGCGCTGCTGTCCGACCTGCTGGACGGCATGCGCTGGGCGGCCGGCCTGTCCGTGGACGGCGTGCCCGCCAACACCACGCCCGCGCGCATCCTGAACCTGAGCTTCGGCGGCGACGCGGCCTGCACGCCGAGCTACCAGAGCGTGATCAACGAGATCACGGCGGCCGGCGCGCTGCTGGTGGTCGCCGCGGGCAACGAATCCGGGGTGCTGCGCCGGCCGGCCGACTGCAACGGCGTGCTGGCCGTGGGCGCGGTGCAGGACGACGGGCGCAAGGCCGGGTACTCGAACTTCGGGGCCAAGATGGGCCTCATGGCGCCGGGCGGCACCTCGACCCAGCCGATCTATTCGCTGGACAACCAGGGCCGCACCACACCTGGCGTGGACACCTATGGCTCCAAGATCGGCACCAGCTTCGCGTCGCCGCAGGCGGCGGCCGTGGCCGCGCTGATGCTGGCCGTGAACCCGGCACTGACGCCGGCGCAGCTGGTCGAGCGCCTGCGCGCGAGCGCGCGGCCCCACCTGGCCGTGGCGGGCGCGCCCGCGTGCAGCGCCCAGGCCACCGTGCCGTGCAACTGCGACACCGCGACCTGCGGCGCCGGCCTGCTGGACGCGTCGGCGGCCGTCCGGGCCGCCAGCCCGGCGCTGGCACCGACCGCCGTGGTGGCGCCGGTCACGTCGGCCGTGGGCGGCAGCACCGTGGTGCTGGACGGCAACGCCAGCGTGCCGAGCGCGGGGGCGCAGCTCGTGTCCTGGCAGTGGAGCCAGCTGTCCGGCGCCAGCGCCAGCATCGCCAGCCCGAGCGCGGCGCGCACCAACGTGGGCCTGCCCGCCGGTGCCGGCAACTACGTGTTCCGCCTGACGGTCACCGACAGCGCCGGCCGGCGCGACACCACGGACGTGGCCGTGACGGCGACGGCCGCGAGCACGGGGGGCGACAGCGGCGGTGGTGGTGGTGCCAGCGGCTGGTGGTGGGGACTGGGCCTGTGGGCGCTGGCGTTCGCGGCCTGGCGCCGGCGCGCCAGGGCCTGAGCCTGGACCGCAGCGTGCGGCCGGCGGGCAAGCCGGCCAGCGCGCAGGCATGGCCGCAAGGGTGGGCGGCGCCTCGGCGCTCCTGTGGTGGCGGAGCGACGAAAGCCGCGCTTCCCGGCAGGGCTTGCGTGCCGCGGCGGTGACGCGCCGCAAGCCCGTGGGCAGAATGGGTTTCTTTTGCTCGCCAGCCCATGAGCACCGCCGGGCCGCCCCCAGGTGCTCAGCACCGCAGCGCGCAGCGCGAAGGAACTCCAGTGAGCACCGTCCACAGCCGCCTCAAGATCGGCCTGTCCGCCTGTTTCTCCCACGCCGATCCCGCGCGTTCACTGTTCACGGGCAAGACGCTGCAGTACGTGGAGCAGTCCATCGCGCACTGGCTCATGTCCACGGGTGCCATGGTGGTCATGGTGCCCTGCCCCACGGGCAGCACCCAGCGCGGCGACGTGACCTACGAGCACTACGCGCAATGGCTGGACGGCCTGGTCATGCACGGTGGCGCCGATGTCTGGCCCGGCAGCTACGGCGAGGAGCCTTTGCACGAGAGCTGGTCCGGCGACCGCATCCGCGATGAGTACGACAAGGCCCTGGTGGCCGCGTTCGCGGCCGCGGGCAAGCCCATCTTCGGCGTGTGCCGCGGCCTGCAGCTGCTCAACGTGGCCTTCGGCGGCACGCTGTACCAGGACATCAACACCCAGATTCCGGACGCTTTCGTGCACCGCGACGCTGCCACCTACGACCTGAACTACCACAGCGTGAGCATCCTGCAGGGCTCGCGCCTGTCGCGCCTGTACCCGGGCGTGGAGCGCGTGCGTGTCAACAGCATCCACCACCAGGCGATCAAGCGCCTGGCCGACACCTTCGAGGCCGAGGCCTTCAGCGTCAGCGACGGCATCATCGAGGCGATCCGGCGCAAGGACCCCGCGCAGAGCTACGTGGCCGCCGTGCAGTGGCATCCCGAGTTCCACCGGCCGGGCTCGGACACCATCGACGACGCCGCCATGCTGCGCGACTTCCTCGACGCCGTGGCCGCCCAGCGCGGCGCGAACAGCCCCTTCGCCAAAAGCTGATGGCCGCTGGCACGCAAATCGCGGACCATCGCGGCATGAGCACCACCGCGCCTTCTTCCTCCACCTCCCCGGCCACCACGCCGAGCACCGACCTCGACCACCTGCGCGCCTGGATCGGCCGCAGCGAATCCCGCCACGACCTGCTGACGCTGCAGCCCGTGGCCGCCATGTCCGCCACGCTGGACCGTGAAGATCCCGCGCCCGCCACCGGCGACGCGCTGCCCCCGCTGTGGCACTGGCTGTATTTCCTGCCGCTGGCGCCCGCGCGCGAGATCGGCGAGGACGGCCACCCGCGCCGCGGCGGCTTCCTGCCGCCCGTGCCGCTGCCGCGCCGCATGTGGGCGGGCGGCCGCCTGCAGTTCCACCGCCCGCTGCGGCTGGGCGACAGCGTGGAGCGCCATTCGCGCATCCTGGATGTCAGCACCAAGAGCGGGCGCAGCGGCTCGCTGGTGTTCGTGACGGTCGAGCACAGCTACGGCGACGCCGAGGGCGTGGCGCTGACCGAGCAGCACGACATCGTCTACCGCGACGCGCCCCAGCCCGGTGCGCCGGCCCCGGCGCCGCAGGCCGCACCCACGGATGCGCAGTTCGAGCGCGCCATCGCTCCCGACCCCGTGCTGTTGTTCCGCTACTCCGCGCTGACCTTCAATGGCCACCGCATCCACTACGACCGCTCCTACGTGACCGAGGTGGAGGGCTACCCGGGCCTGATCGTGCACGGCCCGCTGATCGCCACGCTGCTGATGGACCTGGTGCGGCGCGAACGGCCCGGCCAGACCGTGCGCAGCTTTTCGTTCAAGGCCGTGCGGCCGATCTTCGACATCCACCGCTTCAGCGTCTGCGGCCGCGACGAAGGCGGCGGCAAGCTCACGCTGTGGGCGCGCGACCACGCAGGCATGCTGGCCATGCAGGCCCAGGCCGAGCTGGGCTGAGCGCTTGCCGGGCTCAGCCCAGGCTGCCGTTCTCCGCGAACGCGGCCAGCGGCCGTGGCGCATCGGGTGCGCGGTGGTGGTCGGGCACGACCAGCACGTCGCAGCCGGCCAGGCCCACCAGGCGCCAGGCCAGGCTGGGCCACCAGCCGTCCAGCAGCGCGTGGCGCCTGCCCTTGCCCACCACCATGAGGTCGGCCTGCGAGGCCTGCTGCTGCACGGTCGCCTGGTAGGCCGGGTCGCCGCGGTTCACGGCGAGCCGGTAGCGGTTGCGCCGCGTGTCGAACGAGGTGCTGAGCCGCAGCAGGCGGTCGTGGGCCTGGCGCGTCATGGCCTGGCGGTAGCTCTGCAGGGTCTCCAGCGGTACATCGGCCGCACGCAGGTGCCGCTCGCCATGGGACTGCAGTGCGTGGAACAGTTCCAGCGGCGCCGCGCGCTCGAACGCGCCCGCGTAGCCGACCAGCGCGCGCGAACGCCGCGACAGGTCCACGGCCACCAGGACCTGGCGGTAGCCCGCGGCCGCGGCCTGCTTGACCACCAGCACCGGGCAGCCATGGCGGCGCACGAGCTGGGCCACCGTCGCGCCGCGCCAGAAGCCGCGCAGCGAGCGCTGGCGCGCGGCGTCGACCACCAGCAGGTCGGTGCTGCGCAGCAGGCCGTCGAGGTCGCTCAGCGCGTCGCCGCTGCCGTGCACGGCCCGCACCTGCAGGCCATGGCGCCGCGCGAGCTGGCGCGCGCGCTGGTCCAGCCGTGCGTGCGGGTCGCTGAACTTGCTGTCATGCCGGTCGGCGACGTACAGCAGGCGCAAGCTGGCGCCATGGCTGGCCGCGATGTGCGCGGCGCGCTCCAGGGCCTGTTCGCCCGTGGTGGAGAAATCGGTGAGTGCGAGAACGTGCTGCAGTGGCATGGGCAATTCCTGAAGGAGACCGGCCAAGGGGCCGGCGCATGGGCGGCGGTGCCGCGACAGGCGCGCTGGGCGAAGGCCCGGCGATCAGAAATTGCGCGTGAAGAGGGAAAGCTATCGCCGGGCCGGGGAATCTGCAGCCGCACGACGCAGTGCGGCTGCCACGGCCGGTGTTTGCGCGGCCGCACCGGTCCACAGGCACCCCAGGGCGGTGGCTTGGCGATGGCGCGGGCAGCGTGGCGAGGACATGGGGCCGATTGTAGGAAGGCCTGGGCGTTTCGGGCGCAGAGCCCCCATAGGGTTTGCCAGAACAACGCGGTCGGCCCCGTGACAGAACGCGCGCTGCGCCGCTGGTGTAATGCGGGCCGACCGTCGGCGCATGTGTCGCCGGGGCCCCAACCGTCTGCCGGAGTCTGAATGAACGTTCCCACCCGATCCGCGCTGAGTTTGCGCACACGGCTGCTGCTGCTCGTCGGAGCCGTCGTCTTGCTCGGCTTCGCCACCACGGTCACGGTGCTGACGCGCCAGGCCGGTGCGCTGCAGCGCAGCACCGCTTTGCACTATGCCCAGGAACTGGCGGCGCGCAACGCCGCGCAGGTGCAGGCCGAGCTCGGTGACGCCATGGGGTCTGCGCGCACGCTGGCCCATGCGCTGGGAGGCCTGCAGGCCGGTGGACGGGCCGACCGTGCCGCCGCCGATGCGCTGGTCAAGGGCGTGCTGGCCGGCAACGCGCATTTCCTGGGCGTCTGGACGGCCTGGGAGCCGAACGCCTTCGACGGCCGCGACGCCGAGTTCGTCGGCCAGCCCGGCCACGATGCGAGCGGGCGCTACATCCCCTACTGGAACCGCGGCAGCGGCCAGCTGGCCGTGGAGCCGCTCGTGGACTACGACAAGCCCGGCGCCGGCGACTACTACCTGCTCGCGCGCAACGGCCAGGTCGAGACCTTGATCGAGCCCTACAAGTACACCGTGGGCGGGCGCGAGGTGCTGATCACGAGCACCGTCTCGCCCATCGTCGTGAACGGACGCGTGCTGGGCGTGGCCGGTGTGGACATCGCGCTGTCCGCCCTGCAGGAGAAGGTGGGCGCGATCCGGATCTACGGCGACGGCTACGGCAGCCTGCTGTCCAACGGTGGCCTGTACGTGGGCGACCACGACGCGGCCAAGGTCGGCCAGCCCTCGGCCGCCGCCCATGCCGACGCACAGGCTGCCGTGCGCGAGGGCCGGGCCCTGCAGACCACGGCGTTCGACCCGCAGCTGCAGACCCAGGCCACGCGCATCTACGTGCCCGTGCAGGTCGGCGGGGTGCGCACGCCCTGGTCCTTTGCGGCCACGGTGCCGGAGGACCGCATCCTGGCCGAGGTGCGCCGGCTCAACTGGACCGCGCTGGTGCTGGGGGCCGCATCGGTGCTGCTGGTCTCGCTGGGCCTGGCGTTCGCGCTGCAGCGCATGGTGCTCAAGCCGCTGGGCGGCGAGCCGGCCGATGCCGCGGCCATCAGCGCGCGCGTGGCGCAGGGCGACCTGAGCCAGGCCGTGCAGGTGCAGGGCCGTGACGAGGGCAGCCTCATGGCGCAGCTGGCGCGCATGCAGGGCGACCTGGCCGGCGTGGTGGCGCGCGTGCGCGAGGGCGCGCAGGCGGTCGCCAGTGCCAGCGCCCAGATCTCGTCGGGCAACCAGGACCTGTCCAGCCGCACCGAGAGCCAGGCCAGCGCGCTGGAGCAGACGGCGGCCTCGATGGAAGAGCTCGGCGCCACCGTCACGCAGAACGCCGCGCACGCGCGCGAAGCCGACCAGCTGGCGCGCAGCGCGAGCGGCGTGGCGCAGCAGGCCGGTGCGACCGTGCAGCGTGTGGTGGAGACCATGCGCGACATCGACGCGGGTTCGCGCAAGATCGCCGACATCATCGGCGTCATCGACGGCATCGCATTCCAGACCAACATCCTGGCGCTCAACGCCGCGGTCGAGGCCGCGCGCGCAGGTGAGCAGGGGCGCGGCTTCGCGGTCGTGGCCGGCGAGGTGCGCAGCCTGGCCACGCGTTCGGCCGAGGCGGCGCGCGAGATCAAGGCCTTGATCGGCGCCAGCGTGGATCGCACCCAGGCCGGCACGGCGCTGGTCGACGAGGCGGGCCAGACCATGCAGGAGGTGGTGGCCGCGGTCGGCCGCGTCTCGCGCCTGCTGGCCGATGTCAGCGCCGCGAGCGCCGAGCAGAGCGCCGGTGTGGCCCAGGTCGGCGAAGCCGTCGTGCAGATGGACCAGGCCACCCAGCAGAACGCCGCGTTGGTCGAGGAAATGGCCGCCGCCGCCGGCAGCCTGCAGCAGCAGGCCGACGAACTCGTGCGCACGGTGTCCGTGTTCCGGCTGGAGGCCGCGGCCGCTCCTGTTTCTTCCCATTCCAGACGATTGACATGACCTATCCCTTCCTGAACCGCCTGCGCGTGGTCGAGAGCTCCGCCTTCATCGCCGCGCCGCTGGCCGGCCTCACGCTGGCGCAGTTCGGCGCCGACGTGATCCGCGTGGACATCCCGGGTGGCGGCATCGACTACGCGCGGCTGCCGCGCATGCCCCACCCCGAAGGCCGCGGCCGCAGCATCTACTGGGCCGGCCTCAACAAGGGCAAGCGCTCGGTCGCCATCGACATCCGCAAGCCCGAAGGCCGCGAGCTCGTGCAGGCGCTGGCCACGGCGCCAGGCCCCGACGCCGGCGTGCTGCTGACCAACATCGGCACGCCCTGGCTCGCGCACGCGCTGCTGGCCGCGCGGCGCGCCGACCTGATCAGCTGCACGATCCAGGGCAATGCCGACGGCAGCACGGCCGTGGACTACACCGTCAACTGCGCCACGGGCTATCCCTATGCCACGGGCGGCGGCGCGCCCGAGCGGCCCGTGAACCACGTGATGCCGGCCTGGGATGTGGCCTGCGCCTACCAGGCCGCGTTCGCCATCGTCGCGGCCGTGGGCCGGCGCCAGCGCGAGGGCCTGGGCGCGGAGCTCAAGCTCGCGCTGTCCGACATGGCGTTCGCGACCCTGTCCAACCTGGGCGTGCTGGCCGAGGCCGAGCTGCTGCACACGGAGCGGCCTTCCATCGGCAACCACATCTACGGTGCGTTCGGCCGCGACTTCGCGACCCGGGATGGCGAACGCATCATGGTCGCGGCCATCTCGGCTGGCCAGTGGCGTGCGCTGGTCCAGGCCTGCGGCATCGCCGAGGCCGTGGCCGCCACGCAGCGGCGCCTGGGCCTGGACTTCGACGACGAGGCCCAGCGCTACGAAGGCCGCGACGCGATCGCCGAACTGGTCGAACCCTGGTTCGCCGCGCGCGGCACAGCCGAGGTCGAGCGCGAACTGCAGGCCCACAAGGTCTGCTGGGGCCGCTACAAGACCGTGGGCGAGCTGCTGGCCAGCGACAAGCGCGTGGGCACCGAGAACCCCGTGTTCGAGCGCAGCCTGACGCCCGGCATGGGCGAGCACCTCGTGGCGGGCAGCCCCGTGCGTGCGCCCGCCATGGCGCGCAGCCCCACGCGGCCCGCGCCCACCATCGGCAGCGACACCGACGAAGTGCTGGCCGAGGTGCTGGGCCTGGACGGCGCCGCCATCGGCCGGCTGCACGATGCGGCCATCGTGGCGGGCCCCGACGTGGCCTGAGCCTCTGAACACCCGGCCCCCCGCCCAGGGGGGCGGGCCACGCAGCCGGGGCGCGCGGCCACGGCGGGCGTCGCCGGGCACCCGGGCTGCGCGCCTCCAGCTCTGCCGTGGCGCGACCTCGGGCGCACATGCGTTTCGGCGTGCGAGTCGGCGTAGCGTTCCAAAAAGAATACAGTATTCCATTTGGACTGGAGGCCACCGACACAGCCGTCCAGGGGCTGATCCGCGCCAAAACGGGGCGTCTGCAAGCCGTGCAGGGGACGCGAATCCCTGCTTCGGTGCGCGATGGAGCCCAAAAATCAAAGGGAAAACCCTGATTTCCCAGGGGCGGATGCGTTTTGAACGCGGTTCGCAGGCTTGCAATCCCGTGTAACTACCAATCTAAGAATACTGTATCCCTCATAGACTGGGCCTCCGCGTTGACTCGGGCGGAGATGCGTTCTGGCGAGCCGGCGAGCGGCCAAGCAGGCATGCTGTTTGCATACTGTATTTCTGCTTGTTGCACCAACCGATCAATTCCTGGAGGTTTCGCATGCCCCACACGCTCCCGACCCGCCGTTCCATCCTGCGCGCCGCGCCCGCCCTGCTGGGCGCCGGGCTCGCTCTGCCCGCGCTCGCGCAGACCGCCGCGCCGGTCAAGGTGCGTTACGAAGAGGTGGTGCGCTCGGTGCTGTACGTGCCCATGTACGTGGCCCTGAACCAGGGCTACTTCAAGGAGGCCGGCCTGGACCTGTCCATGAAGACCTCGCAGGGCACGGACAAGGGCATGGCCGCGCTGCTGACGGGCAGCGCCGACATCGTGCTGATCGGCCCCGAGGCCTCGGTCTATGTGGCCAACAGCGAATCGCCGGTCAAGCCCAAGATCTTCGCGGGCCTGACGGCCACCGACGGCTTTCTGCTCATGGCGCGCAAGCCGGTCGACAAGTTCGACTGGAGCATGCTCAAGGGCAAGACCGTCATGGCCTTTCGGCCCGGCTCCAACCCCGATGTCTTCCTGGAGGCCGCGCTGCGCAAGAAGGGGCTGGATCCCAAGAAGGACCTGAAGCTGGTCAACAACATCGGCCCGGCCGCGCGCGCCGGCGCCTGGACGGCCGGGCAGACCGACTTCGCGATCTTCCTGGAGCCCGAGGCCACGGCGCTCGAGAAGGCCGGTCAGGCCCATGCGGTCGCCTCGATCGGCAAGGAGGTCGGCCCGGTCGACTACACGGTGTTCACCGCGACGGATGCCTTCCTCAAGAAGAGCCCGGCCGTGGCCCAGGCCTGGACCAACGTGATCGCGCGTGCGCAAAAGCATGTGGCCAGCGCCGCGTCCGCCGAACTCGCACAG
>DATKFT010000094.1:0-20130 GCA_035544335.1 Pseudorhodoferax sp. | reverse complement strand
GCTGGCCGCCGCGCGGGCACAGACCTCCGGTCGCTGAGGGAACGCTGCCATGGAACTGCGCTTCATCTTCATGCTCACGCGCGACGACCGCACGGTCGCCGATGCGATGGCACACATCGACACTGCGCTCAAGCTGGGCATCCGCCACATCGGCTTCAAGGACATCGGCCTGCCGCTGGACCGGCTCAAGGCGCTCAACAACGCCATTCAGGCAAGCGGCGCTACGTCGTATCTGGAGGTAGTCTCCCTGGACCGTCAGAGCGAGCTGCTATCTGCCAAGGCGGCGGTCGACATCGGCGTCGACGTTCTGCTCGGTGGAACGCGTGTGACGGATGTGCTGCCCATCCTTGCAGGAACATCCATCCAGTACCTGCCGTTTCCGGGCCGGATCACGGGACACCCGAGCGTGCTGGAAGGCAGCATCGATGAGATCGTTGCGAGCGCACGGGCCATCGCAGCGCTGGATGGCGTGCACGGCCTGGATCTGCTGGCCTTCCGCTCGGCGCAGGACGCGTCTGTCCTGATGCAGGCAGTGTGCGGTGCCGTGCGCAAGCCCGTGATCATGGCGGGCTCCATCGACACGCCCCAACGAATCGCAGCCGTGAAGGATGCGGGCGCTGCCGGCCTCACGATCGGCACGGCCGCGCTGGACGGCAGGTACCCGGCAGATGGCCAGGACCTGTCCAGCCAGCTCGCGGCGATCCTCCAGGACCTTGCCGCACTCCAGGAGGGCGATGCGTGTTGACAGGCCTGCCGGCAGCGCCATCCGGCGGCAGCGCAGCGGCCCGGCCCGATCGTCTGTTCTGCGCTGCGGCAGGGGCCTATGGCACGGGATGGCCAGGAGTTTCTGCAAATTCCTCCCGGATCTCCAGCATGCGGGGCAGGCAGTGAAGGAACACGGCCGTCAGGGCAGGGTCGAAGTGCTGGCCGGCTTCGCGTTGCAACAGCGATCCGGCCTGCTCCACACTCCAGGCTGGCTTGTAGGGGCGGGCGTGCACCAAGGCGTCGAACACATCGGCGATCGCGACGATGCGGGCCTCCAACGGGATGGCCGCACCGGCCAGGCCATGCGGGTAGCCCTTGCCGTTCCACTTCTCGTGGTGGCTCAACGCGATGCGGGCCGCCATGGCCAGAACGCCGCCTTCGTGCTGGCCGATGATGTCTGCACCGATCGTCGTGTGCGAACGCATGACGATCCATTCCTCGTCCGTCAAGCCCTGGGACTTGCACAGGATGCTGTCGGGAATCCCGATCTTGCCGACATCGTGCATCGGCGCTGCGTGCAGCAGGTCGTCGGCCAGTTCCGCGCTGACGCCAATGGCACGTGCCAGCGTGTAGGCGTAGTGGCTCATGCGCACCACGTGCATGCCTGTTTCGTTGTCCTTGTATTCTGCAGCCCTGCCCAGGCGTTGAACGATCTCCAGTCGCGACCGTCGCAGTTCATCCACCCGCACCAGAGACAGCTGGTTGCGAACCCGTGCCCGCACCACGGCGGGGCTGATCGGCTTGACCATGTAGTCCACCGCACCGGCTTCGAAACCCACCGTTTCGTCGCGTGCGTCCGACAGTGCGGTAATGAAGATCACCGGGATCGCCGCAGTCTGCGCGTCTGTCTTGAGCGCCCTGCACACGTCGTGGCCGCTGATGCCGGGCATCATGACATCGAGCAGGATGAGATCCGGCCGCTTCTCGCGGGCCAACGCCAGCGCCTTCGTGCCCTCGAGCGCGAAAAGCAGCTGGTAGTCGGCCTGCAGGACATGGCGCAATACCTGGAGATTGGTCGGTTCATCGTCCACCAGGAGCAGCGTGGGCCGTGCATCCGGCCGGGCCGGCTCGGCGTACGGCGAACTGGTTGCGGCGGTCATGGCGATGGGGTGTTGGTCCGGAACAGGGATGCGCGCAGCGCGGACAAGCACTGCAGCGCGCGCGGGAAGTCGAAGTGATCCAGGGCCGCCAGCAAGGCCCGCAGCGCGGCCGACGGAACAGCATCGTTCAAGGCCTGCAGCGCCTCCTCGTCGATCGTGTGCGCGCCGAGCGTCCGCTCCAGGCGCGCGAACACGGACTGCAGTGCGGTGCGGTCGATCTCGTGGACGCGCGGCGGGACGACCGTGGCCACCTGCGCCGGGAAGGCCGCCGTCACCTGCCCCAGTGCCCTGCTCAGCGTCGCAATGCCGTTCGTCACGCCGATCTCGTCTCCTGCGCGCGCGGCGCTGTCCAGGTCCAGCGCCTTCGCGTGCAGCTCGGTCAACGCCAGATTGCCGGCGATTCCGCAGATGCGATGGGTCAGCGCCGCCACGGCAGACAGGTCCTGCTGTGCGGCCAGCATGCGCATGGTTGTCGGGCTGTCCTTCTCGTTCGCTACGAATCGGGAGATGGCTTGAACGAGGCGCTCGGGACTTCCCCACAACTCGAGCCCTCGCTCCCAATCGACGATGGCTGGCGTCGTGCGCTCAGACAGCGGCGTGGGCGAGGGCGGCTGGATTCCGAGCACGCGGGCGATCTCGCCGTACAGCTGCGATGTGATGATTGGCTTGGTGGCAAAGCCGTTCATGCCGGCCCGCAGGGCAGCCTGGCGATCGGAGACCAGCACGCTCGCGGTCAGTGCGATAACCGGGGTCGGCGCCTGCCCGGTGGAGTCCTCGAAGGCGCGCAGCGCGCGCGTGGCGGCCAGGCCGTCCATGTCGGGCATGTGGACGTCCATGAGCACGAGGTCGAAACGCCTCTGGCGGCAACGGTCGACCGCGTCGAGGCCATTGCGGGCTGCCTGCACACGGTGGCCGTCCGCTTGCAGCATCAGCTCCAGCAGTTCGATGTTCTGCTCCACATCGTCGGCGACGAGAATCTCCAGCGCGGGCAGGCTCGGAGCCACATCGCCCGCCGGCGCGACCGGGCGGTGTCCGACCGGCAGCGGCAGATGGACCTCGAAGCAACTGCCCTTGCCCAATGTGCTGGCGACCACGATGTGCCCGCCCATGAGTTCGGTCAGCTGGCGTGCGATGGTTGTCCCCAGGCCGGTGCCACCGTAGCGTCGGGTGATGGTGGCATCGGCTTGCGCGAAGGCATCGAAGATGCGCTCCAGCCTGTCGGGCGCGATGCCGATGCCTGTGTCCGTGACCGCGATCACGGTGCTCTCCGATGCGCGCCGCACCGCGACGCTGACACCGCCTTCGCGTGTGAACTTGATGGCATTGCCCACGAGGTTGACCAGCACCTGTTGCAGGCGCAGCGCATCGCCGCAGAAGTACTCGGGGAGGCCGTCGGGATAGTCCAGCTCGAGCCACAGGAGCTTGTTGTCGGCCGCCAGGCGCATCGAGTTGATCACTTGCTCGCACACCGATCGCAACGAGAAATCGATGGACTCCAACTCCACCGCGCCCTTGTCGAGCTTCGACGTGTCCAGGATGTCGTTGAGCAGACCGAGCAGCGACTGGCCCGCCTGCCTGACCGTCTCCAGGTGGCGGCGCTGCGCCGCAGCGAGCTGCGTGTTCAGCAGCGCCTCTGTGAAGCCGAGGATGGCGTTCATCGGCGTGCGGATCTCGTGGCTCATGTTGGCCAGGAACGACGTGCGGGCCGCTGCGGCTTGCTCTGCGCGCAGCTTGGCCTCGCGCAGTTCGGCCTCCATGCGCTTGCGCTGCGTCACGTCGGTCTTGAAGGCCATCATCCTGACGAACTTTCCGGCCTCGTCATAGACGGGGTTGTAGGTCGCCTGCACCCAGACGGCACGACCATCTCGCCCTACGCGCTCGAACTCGCCCGCGAGCACATGGCCTTGCCGCAGCGCCTGCGCGATGGCGTGGTGTTCTGCCGTCTTGCTGCGTTGCGCTGGCAGCATGTCCTCGTAGGGCTTGCCCAACAGTTCGCTGGCCTGGGCGTAGCCCATCATGGCCACGTACTTGTCATTGCAGCTGACGATGCGGCCGGCGGGATCGATCTCCATCACGGCCATGGCACTGTTGAGCACGTGGACCGCAGTTTCGAACTGCCGACGGCGCAGTCTTTCATCGGTGACATCGATCATCACGCCGTCGATCGATTGGAGGATGCCGCCGGCGTCGCGCGCACCACCGGCACTTTCGGAGATCCAGCGTTCATGACCGTCCCGATGAACCAGCCGGTACTCGACGGAGTAGGGTTGCCCGGCGAGAAGCGCCGCACCCACGATGGATTGCGCACGCGACGCATCGTCAGGCGGTACCAGGGCGGCCAGGCTTTGGTGGCCTGCCATGAAGTCGACAGCCGGCCAACCGGTGAGGTTCTCGATGCGGTCGCTGACGAACAGCAGTCGGCCGCTGGCACCGGCTTCGCGGCGGAATGCCACGCCGGGCATGTTGGCGATCAGGGTGCGGTACTGGGCCTCGCGCAAGCGCAGTTCATGCTGGATCGCCTTGCGGACGGAAATGTCCGTCACGATGCCGAAGAAGACGGGTTGACCGCGGACAACGATCCGACTCACCGCAAGGCGCAATGCGATGCGCGCGCCGCTGCGGTTCACGCCCCTGACCTCGCGACCAGCGCCGAGGATTCTGTCGGCATCCAGGCGCAGATAGTCGGCGATGTGGCTGTCATCGGCGCCCGCGCTTTCAGGCGTCATCAACATCCGCACGCTTTTGCCGATCACTTCGTCCGCGTGCCAGCCGAAGATCCGCTCGGCCGAATGGTTGAAAGACTGGATGACGCCCGTCGCGCCGACGGAGACGATGCCGTCCACTGCCGTGTCGACCACGGCCCGCAGCCGGCCTTCGCTTTCGCGCAGCTGCTGGTTGATGTGGACGAAGCGCAGCAAGGCGTGCACCCCGAACGCCAGCAGACAGATGCCAAGAGCCACGGCGGCCACGCCGGCCGCCAGGCTCAGATGTTCGTTTTGCAGTGGCATGGAGTCGGGGGCGGCCACGCCAGCGAAGCGCGCAGCAGCCATCGCGGTGTAGTGCATCCCGGCGATCGCCATGCCCATGACCAGGGCTGCGATGATGTTGGCGCGCCGCACGCTCAGGTGCCCGCGCGCAAGCAACCCGAACCGCACCCACAGCGCGAGGACGGCGAGCACGACGGCGATGCCAATGGACGCACCGACCCAGGGCGGATCGAACACGATCGTCAGTGTCGTGCGCATCGCCAGCATGCCGCCGTAGTGCATGGCGCCGATGCCCGTCCCGACCAGAACCCCACCGACGACGAGCTGCGCGCTGGAGATGCGTGGCTGGGCGATCAGCCGCAATGCCGTGGCAGAGGCCACGAGGCTTGGCGCCATCGACGCGACGGTGACCGACGGGCTGTAGTCCACCCGGGCGCACAACTGGAACGCGAGCATGCCGATGAAGTGCATTGCCCAGATGCCCGCGCCCAGGACGATGGCCCCTGCGCCCGACGCGATCCTGTGCAGACCACCGGCTGTGGCGCGCGCGTAGCCCACCAGCTGCAACGCAGCCCAGGACGAGCCGATGGCAACGACCAGAGAAAGCGCGACCAGCCAGGGATCGTAGGAGCCGACGACCTGCATCGACGGTGCGGCGTCCATGTGGGAGAACAGGCCGTTGAACATCTGGAACTCCTGCTGGCCAGCAGCTGCGCCGCGATGCGCTATGCAGGAACGCCTGGCAGGATCGCCGTCGACAGGCTGCTCTGCGCGCGCGCTGAAGCGGGCGGCAACCGTTCGTTCGACAGCTTGAAGACGGCCATTGTGGCGACCAGTTCGTGGGCCTGCATGTTCAGGCTCGCGGTGGCGGCTGCACTTTCCTCGACCAGCGCCGCATTCTGCTGGGTTGACGCGTCGATGCGGTCCATGGCGCCGCTGATCTCGACCATGCCGAGACTCTGCTCCCGGCTGGCCGCGCTGATCTCTCCCATGATGTCCGTCACGTGGCGGATGGACCGCTCGATGGCGTCCATCGTGCTGCCTGCTTGCGCCACCAGCGTGGTGCCTTCCTTCACGCGCTCCACGCTGACCGAGATCAGGCCATGGATTTCCTGCGCAGCCGCGGAGGAGCGGCTTGCCAGGCTCCTGACCTCGTTGGCCACCACCGCGAAGCCGCGGCCTTGCGGGCCGGCGCGCGCGGCTTCTACCGCCGCGTTCAACGCAAGGAGGTTGGTTTGGAACGCGATGCCGTTGATCACGTCGATGATGTCGACGATCTTGCAGGAGCTGTCGGCGATGCCCTCCATGGTCCTGGTCACTTCGCCGACGACCGCACCGCCGCGTTGCGCGGTCGTGCTGGCGCTTTGCGCCAGGCGATCGGCCTGTTGCGCACTGTCAGCGTTCTGCTGGACCGTGACACGCAGTCGCTCCATGGCCGATGCAGTCTGCTGGAGAACGGACGCCTGCTCTTCCGATCGCTGGCTCAGGTCTGCGTTGCCCTGCGCGATCTGTTCGCTGGCGGCCGCGACGCTTTCGGCGGACTCCCGCACGCCGCACACGACGCTTCGCAGTGCCGCCTGCATTTCGGTCAATGCCTTGAGCAAGGGCGAGAACTCGTCGCGCCCGATGTCGACCTTCTGGGCGAAAAGATGGCCGTCGCGCACGGCTTCGGCCACGCGCTGCGACACGCTCACCCGTCGGCGCAGGACCTGCCCGATGTACCACGCCGAGAGCAGCAATCCAAGGACGCAGACTGAGACCAAGGCCACCATGGCCGCAAGGGTCTGCATGGCCTGCTGCCGGATGGACAGCAACTCGGCGCGCAGGGCCTGCTCTTGCTGCTGCACTGTCCTGGCCAATACTTCAAGAAGCGCATTGCGCGCTGGAATGGTCTTGTCCACCAGAAAATCGAATGCCGCAGCCCTTCGGCCGTCTCGAATCAGCTCGATGTTCTTCTCGCCAAGCTGCCAGAACGCATCGACGATATTTGGCAGATCCGAGAATCTTTCGATTTCCTGGCCGAAAGCGCCGTCTTGATAATCGGACAGGGACTTTGAAATCTGCTCCCTTTTTCTCTGGATGTCCGCCAGCGTTTCAGCAAGTTCCTGGCCGGAGCGTGACAGCATCGCATGGCGCAGCTGAAGCGATACGCGGGTGACATTCAGTTCCACGGATGCCATGCGCTGCAGCTGCGGCACGCGCAACTCCTCCGTTCTGGACGCCAACGAGGAGATCGCAGCGAGTTGCTTGTAGGCGGTCCAGCACGAGGCGGCCAGAACAACCGCCAAAAGAAGAACCAGGCCACAAAGCTTTCGGGCGACGCCGGGCGAATGAAGAAAATGCATGTGGTTTTCTTTGCCGATCTAGTTTCATCTATTTTTCGACAGTTTCTCTCGTGGTTTCGTGATCTCGCAGCCTCCTCCTCCCTGCCCCCTCAGCCATGAATTCTTCGTCATTCACCTATTTTTTTAATATGCTTCCAAAATGGGGGATCATCGTGTCCGAGAGATTATTTTCTTGTCCATCTCCTTGAATGGCCGGGGCGTGTGAATATCATAGAGTTTGATTTGTTTGCGGATAAGCGATGATTTCTAACAGTCATGGTGACAATGGCTCACCGTTGGCCAGTGGGCGCTTGCCGCCTTTGATGGCATTGCGCTGCTTCGAGGTTGCGGCTCGTCTGGAGAATTTCAGTCGGGCTGCAGAGGAGTTGCATCTCACGCATGGGGCCGTCAGCCGAGCAGTGCGCTTGCTGGAGGAGGACCTGGGAGCGGCCTTGTTTGTGCGGCGCAACCGCAGAGTCTTCCTGACGGAAGAAGGGCGCGTGCTTGCCCTGGCAGTGCGTGATGGCATGGACCTGATGCGCCAGGCCGCACGCACGCTGCGTCGACAGCCGCGCCGAATGCACCTCGTGCTCTCGTGCGAACCCACGCTGCTGATGCGCTGGCTGATCCCGCGCTGGTCCGGATTTCGCGAACGCTTTCCCGAGGTTGACGTGCTTCTGGTGGCCGGTGGAGGCGCGGTCAACTTCGGGTCCGGTATCGATCTGGCGATCCGCCGCGACGACTTTGCGTGGCCTTCGGGCACTCACGCCGAGTTTCTGTGTGCAGAGCGCGTCGGGCCGGTGTGCAAGCCGGCATTGGCGCGTCGCTGGTTCGAACAGGTCGGCAACGCGTTGTCCCCTCGGACGACCGCGCCTCGGCTGCATACGCGCACCCGCATGAACGCCTGGTACGACTGGTCCTTGCGCAGTGGTACCGACTTGCCGAATGCGGCGGAGCAGGTTTTTGAGCACTTCTATTTCAGCCTGCAAGCGGCAGTCGCCGGACTCGGTCTCGCCATCGGGTCGTGGCTCATGGTGCGCGACGATCTTGACAACGGTGTTCTCGTGGCGCCCGCGGGTTTCGTGCCTGACGGTTCCGGCTATTGGCTGCTGGCTCCGCAGGCTCCACTTGGAGACGGCGCGCACGCCCTGCTTCTGGAATGGCTACGTGAGAACGTGTGAGTGCGCTGCCGGAAATGGCGGGGAGATCGGGAGTTGGAGGGCTCTGTTGCACAAATCGAATCCCGGACAGCATGACCCCACCCCAGACGGACGTATGCCGCAGCAGCCACCGGCACGGTGTGAGGACGGCCGATCTGGCTGAAGCGATTCAGCACGGCCACGCGGACGTGCAGTTCCACAACCGGACGGTCGAACGTGCGCGCGGTCATCCGCTTAGCCGCGCGCCAGATCAACGGATCGCAAAATCCGTCTAGGGGAGTTGGCCGGACGGATACAGCGTCGCCGCTTCGCGCTGCGACAGGCGCCGCAGGACTTCCGTGCACAGCAGCGCGCGCAGGGCTACGCGCAGGCGATGGCGGCGGCGGGCCTCACGCCGGATGTCCAGGCCTCCTCGTGCGACGACGAACTGAATGCTGGTGCGCAGATGCTCGAGCGCCTGTCGCGTGAGCCGCCGGACCAGCAGCCGCAGGCCGTCACCTCGCCAGCGGCGACATGGCAGCGATCGGCGCCATCCGCGCGGCGCTCGCCAGGGGCATCCGCCTGCCCCAGAACTTCGCGATCGCCAGCTTCGGCGATGCACTGAACCGCCCCGGTTTTCGAGGAGGCGGTTCATGATGGATCGCACCATCCGCAGATTTGTTTACCACTGCGTTTATCCTGGCACTTTCCACTCAAACACGCATCTACGCGCACCGAGTAGCCGCCCCACAGGCGGAAGGCCAATGCGAACTGCACAGCGTTGACGCGAGAAGCGGACCGTGAAGCATGTGTGGAGCACGGCCAGTTGGCTCGACCGAAGCAAGAAAAAAACGCTTAGCAATTTCTTGCTAAGCGCTTGTTTTCATTACTTAATTTTGGTGGGCCCTGAGTGACTCGAACACTCGACCTACGGATTAAGAGTCCGCTGCTCTACCAACTGAGCTAAGAGCCCGATGTCTTGTTCTGCCAACCTGGCCATCGCTTTGTATCGCTGACATGGCAGGCCGCTTTGCAGTCATCGCGGCGGGAACTTGAAAGAATCTTGCATCCCGCCGAAGCCCTAGACTATAACCTACTTTTTATGGACGACGCAAGAATTTGAGAATTTTTTTGTCGGCAGGCGCATCTAAGATGCACGCATAGCCAGCCACAAGAACAAGGAACACACCATGCGCGAACTCGGCACATGGACACTTTGCACGGTGGGCCACGCCGCACTGGACCATTGCTTTTCGATCGGGGACTTCCCGCCCGCGCCGACCAAGACGCCTGCGCAGAGCTACCAGGCGATCTCGGGCGGCATGGCGGCGAATGCCTCCATCGCGGCCGTGCGCCTGGGGGCATGCGTGCGCCTGCATGGCGCCATCGGCAATGACGATGCGGGCGATTTCCTGGTCCGCCGTCTGCACGAGGCCGGCGTGGACTGCGCACAGCTGCAGCGCGTGACGGGCGCAGCCTCTTCGGTCTCGGCGGTCGTCATCGATGCACGCGGCGAGCGCCAGATCTTCAACCACCGCGGCGACGCGCTCGTGCGTGCCGCGCCGCTGGACACCCGCGTGCTGGCCGGCTGCGATGTGCTGATGGCCGATCCGCGCTGGATGCCCGGCGCGCTGGCCGCACTGCGCTGGGCACGCGCTGCGGGCGTGCCCTCGCTGCTGGACGGTGACCTGTCTCCCGGCGAGGACCTGCGCGCGCTCGCCGCGCTGGCCGACTGGGCCGTGTTCTCCGAGTCGGGCCTCGCGGCCTTCGCGCCGAAGGCCACGGTGGCCGACGGCCTGGGCGCGGCACTGGCCGCAGGCGCGCAGTTGGCGGCCGTAACGCTGGGGGCCGGCGGCGTGCGCTGGCAACGCCCGGGCGGTTCGGTGCGCAGCATGCCGGCCTTCGCGGTGCAGGCCGTGGACACCAATGGCGCGGGCGACGTGTTCCACGCCGCGCTGGCCATGGCCGTGGCCCGCGCGCTGACCGACGAGGACGCCATGCGCTTTGCCTGCGCGGCCGCCGCACTCAAGTGCCAGCGCCCAGGCGGCGTGGCCAACGGGCCGGACTGTGCGGAGGTCGAGCGCCTGCTCGCCGCACAATCCCCTGCCCTCACATGAGCAGGTGCTCGCCGGCGTTGTCGCCGCCCAGGATCACGTAGTTCACCTTGCGGATGTCCATGAGCCGCTTGCCGCCAGAGTAGCTGATGGAACTCTGCACGTCCTGCTCCATCTCGACCAGCGTGTCGGCAAGCTTGCCCTTGATGGGCTCGAGGATGCGCTTGCCCTCCACGTGGCGGTACTCGCCCTTGTTGAAGTCGCTCGCCGAGCCGTAGTACTCCTTGAAGAGCTTGCCATCGACCTCCACGGTCTGGCCCGGCGACTCCTCGTGGCCCGCGAACAGCGAGCCGATCATGACCATGGAGGCACCGAAGCGGATGCTCTTGGCGATGTCGCCATGGTCGCGGATGCCGCCGTCGGCAATGATGGGCTTGGTCGCCACGCGCGCGCACCACTTGAGCGCCGACAGCTGCCAGCCGCCCGTGCCGAAGCCGGTCTTGAGCTTGGTGATGCAGACCTTGCCCGGGCCGATGCCGACCTTGGTCGCGTCCGCGCCCCAGTTCTCCAGATCGATCACGGCCTCGGGCGTGCCCACGTTGCCCGCGATCACGAAGGACGCGGGCAGCTTGTCCTTGAGGTAGGTGATCATGTTCTTGACGCTGTCGGCATGGCCGTGGGCGATGTCGATGGTCACGTACTCGGGCGCCAGTCCCTGCGCAGCGAGCTGGTCCACGGTGTCGTAGTCCGGCTTCTTCACGCCCAGCGAGATCGAGGCGAAGGTGCCCTGGTCCTTCATGCGGCGCACGAAGGCCACGTTGTCCAGGTCGAAGCGGTGCATCACATAGAAGTAGCCGTGCTGCGCCAGCCACAGGCAGGTGGCCTCGTCCACCACGGTCTTCATGTTGGCCGGCACCACCGGCAGGCGGAAACTGCGCGAGCCCAGCGTCACGCTGGCGTCGCATTCCGAGCGGCTTTCCACGCGGCACTTGCGCGGCAGCAGCAGGACGTTGTCGTAGTCGAAGATTTCCATCGCAATCCAGCTTTCATCAATGCTTGAACAAAGCACGACGCACGCAACACGGACGCAGGCACGACGCTTGCCGCATGGCAAAGCCGTTGTCGCATCCTTGTTTGCGCAGGTCCTACAGAGGATTGAGCGCTTGGACTGGGCCGGTCTGCTGCCCTGCGGCGAAGTGCGCAGGCAACAAAAAACCGGGTCCCAAATACTTGGGCCCGGTGACCGATTCTAGCCGCCCGGGTATCCCTACGTGCGCTCCTAGAATCCCCGCCATGCCCCGCCCCTTCAAGATCCCGCGGTCGGTCCTGGTCGTGATCCACACGCCCGCGCTCGAGGTGCTGCTGATCCGCCGCGCCGATGCGCAGGAACACTGGCAGTCCGTCACTGGCAGCCAGGACACCGAGACCGAGGACCTGCGCGACACCGCCGTGCGCGAGGTGTTCGAGGAGACCGGCATCGCCTGCGGCAATGGCCTCGTCGACTGGGACCTGGAGAACGTCTACGAGATCTGGCCACAGTGGCTGCACCGCTACGCGCCCGGCGTGCGACACAACACCGAACACCTGTTCAGCCTCGCGGTGCCGGCCGGCACGCCGGTGCATCTGCACGCGCGCGAACACACGGCGTTTCAGTGGCTGCCCTGGCAGGCGGCGGCCGACGCCTGCTTCTCGCCATCGAACGCCGAGGCCATCCTGATGCTGCCGCGCTTCGCGAACCGCTGATGGCGCGCGCCGCGGCCCGCTGGCACGGTGGCCACCAGCTCACGCTGCTGGAGGGCACGCGCGAGTTCTTCCCCGCCCTCATCGCGGCCATGGATGCGGCGCGCGAGCGCATCCACTTCGAAACCTACATCTTCGACTTCACGGGCAGCGGCGCCGACGTTGCCCAAGCCCTGCTGCGCGCCGCGCAGCGCGGCGTGCAGACCTGCGTGGCCGTCGACGGCCTGGGCACGGGCACCGCCCCGCGCGCGTGGATGCAGCGTCTGGCCGAAGCCGGTGTGCTGTGGCGCGTGTACTCGCCAGTCAATGCGCTGGCCTTGCTGCTGCCCACACGCTGGCGGCGGCTGCACCGCAAGCTGTGCGTGGTGGATGGCGCGGTCGCGTTCTGCGGCGGCATCAACGTGCTCGACGACTTCCACGACCCGAGCTGGGGCCGGCTGGACGCACCGCGCCTGGACTTCGCCGTGCGCGTCACGGGCCCGCTGGTGGCCGACGCGCAGCACACCGTGGCCCTGCTCTGGCGCCGGCTGCAGGCCGTGCACGACCTGCGCAGGCGCGACCTGCAGCAGGCCGTGCAGGACCTCGTGAAGGACGACCGCGGGGCGGCGGCCCCGCGCGCCCGCGCCGCGCGCCCGGACGGCACGTCAGCGCGCGCCGCGCTGCTGCTGCGCGACAACCTGCGCCATCGCAAGCACATCGAGCGTGCCTACCTCAAGGCCATCGGCGAGGCCAGGCGCGACGTGCTCATCGCCAACGCCTACTTCATCCCCGGCCGCCGGCTGCGCAACGCACTCGTGCGCGCCGCGCAGCGCGGGGTGCGCGTGCAGCTGCTGCTGCAGGGACGCTACGAATACTTCATGCAGTACCACGCGTCGCGCCCCGTCTACGGACTGCTGCTGCAGGCCGGCGTGGAGATCTACGAGTACGCGCCGAGCTTCCTGCACGCCAAGGTGGCCGTCATCGACGGCCACTGGGCCACGGTCGGCTCCTCCAACCTGGACCCCTTGAGCCTGCTGCTCGCACGCGAAGCCAACATCGTGATCGAGGACCGCGCCTTCGCACAACAGCTGCGTGTGCGCCTCCTGCGCGCGATGCACGAGGAAGGCCAGCGCATGGAGGGCGTCCACCATGGCCGCCGCCCCTGGCCGCAGCGCTGCAAGGAATACGCCGCCATGCTGGTCATGCGCCTGGGGCTGCTGCTGACGGGGCACCGCTATTGACCGCTACTGACCGCGCCTGAGCCGGCGCCGGCTGGCAGCGGCGCGGCCGCGCGGACGACAGAACCCGGCGTGCGCACGCGCACAATGCCTGCATGACCGAGCTCGTGGTACAGCGGCCCGAGGGGCTGTATTGCCCGCCCGGCGACTTCTACATCGATCCCTGGCGGCCCGTCGCGCGAGCCGTCATCACGCATGCCCACGCCGACCATGCGCGCAGCGGCCACGGCCACTACCTGGCGGCCGCGCCCGGCGCAGGCGTGCTGCGCCAGCGGCTGGGCGACATCACGCTGCAGACCCTGGCCTATGGCGAACGCAGCGTGCACAACGGCGTGGAGATTTCGCTGCACCCGGCGGGCCATGTGCTGGGCTCGGCCCAGGTACGGCTCGCGCACGCAGGCCAGGTCTGGGTTGCCAGCGGCGACTACAAGCTCGCACCCGACCCGACCTGTGCGCCGTTCGAGCCGCAGCGCTGCGACGTGTTCATCACCGAATCCACGTTCGGCCTGCCGATCTACCGCTGGCGCCCGGATGCCGAGCTGTTCGCCGAAATCAACGCCTGGTGGCAGGCCAATGCCGAAGTCGGACGCGCCAGCGTGCTGGCCTGCTACAGCTTCGGCAAGGCACAGCGCGTCCTGGCCGGCGTCGATGCAACCACCGGCCCCATCCTCGTGCACGGCGCCGTGGAGCCGCTGAACCAGGCCTACCGCGCGGCGGGTGTGGCGCTGCCCGCCACGCAGTTGGCGACCGAGGTGAGCGACCGCGCCACGCTGCAGCGCGCGCTCGTGCTGTGTCCACCCAGTGCGGCCTCCAGCACCTGGGCGCGGCGCTTCGGCGATGCCGGCACCGCGTTCGCCAGCGGCTGGATGCAGCTGCGCGGCGCGCGCCGGCGCGGCGGCTACGACCGAGGCTTCGTGCTCAGCGACCACGCGGACTGGCCCGGCCTGCACGGAGCCATCGCGGCCAGCGGTGCCACGCGCGTGGTCGTGACGCACGGCAGCATCGCCGTGATGGTGCGCTACCTGGCAGAACGGGGCCTCGAAGCCGGTGCGTTCCAGACCGAGTACGGCGACGAGCTGCTGGACCTGGACACCGCATGAAGCTGTTCGCGCGTCTGTTCAGCGCGCTGGACGCCACCACCTCCACGAGTGCCAAGGTGCAGGCCCTGCTGCGCTACTTCGCGCAGGCGCAGCCCGCCGACGCGGCCTGGGCCGTGTACTTCCTGGCGGGCGGCAAGCCGCGCCAGGTCGTGCGCACCGCGAGCCTGCGCGCGCTTGCCTGCGAGATGGCCGCCATCCCGGACTGGCTGTTCGAGGAGTGCTACCAGGCCGTCGGCGACCTGGCCGAGACGATCGCCCATGTGCTGCCGCTGGAGGGCAGCGGCAGCCAGCTGGGCCTGGCGGCCTGGATCGAGGAGCGGCTGCTGCCGCTGCGCGGCCTGCCCGAGGCCGAGGTGGCCATGCGTGTGCGCGGCTACTGGCAGGAGCTCGACCCGCAGGGCCGCTTCCTGCTCATCAAGCTCGTGGGTGGCGGTTTTCGCGTGGGCGTCAGCAAGCTGCTGGTGCAGCGCGCGCTGGCCGCGCATGCGGGCGTGGACGCCAAGCGCGTGGCGCAGCGCATGATGGGCTACACCGATGCGCGCAGCATGCCCACGCCGGAGCGCTTTGCCGCGCTCACGCACGCGGCGCTGGACGAGCATGGCGCCCATGCGCCGGCCGATCCCGGCCAGCCCTACCCCTTCTTCCTCGCGCACCAGCTCGACCTGTCGCTGGCCGACCTGCCCGAGCGGCTGGGACCGGTCGGCGACTGGCAGGTCGAATGGAAGTACGACGGCATCCGCGGCCAGATCGTCAAGCGCGCGGGCCAGATCTGGCTCTGGTCGCGTGGCGAGGAGCTCGTGACCGAGCGCTTTCCCGAAGTCGTGGCCGCCGCGGCCAGCCTGCCCGACGGCACGGTGCTGGACGGCGAGATCCTGGTCTGGCCAGCGGGTGCGGCACAGCCCGCACCGTTCGCACTGCTGCAGCAACGCATCGCACGCAAGACGCTGCCGCGCCAGCTGCTGGCCGATGCGCCCGTGGCCTTCGTGGCCTACGACCTGCTCGAGCACGGCGGCGTGGACCTGCGCGCACAGCCGCAGCAGCAGCGCCGTGCCACATTGCAGCGGCTGCTGGCCGCCCACCCCGCGCTGCGGCTGTCACCCCTGGTCGCCGGTGCCGACTGGCCCGCGCTCGCCGCGGCGCGCGCGCAATCGCGGGCGCTGGGTGTCGAAGGCCTCATGCTCAAGCGCTGCGACGCGGCCTACGGCACGGGGCGCACCAAGCAGGACGGCCTGTGGTGGAAATGGAAGATCGACCCGATGGCCGTGGACGCAGTGCTGGTCTATGCCCAGGCCGGCCATGGGCGGCGGGCCTCGGTCTACACCGACTACACCTTCGCGGTCTGGAACCGCACACCGCAGGACGCGGCCGAAGCCCAGGCCGTCGTGGACGCCATCGCGCGCAAGGAGCCGGCCCAGCCCGGTGCGCTACAGCTCGTGGCCTTCGCCAAGGCCTACTCCGGCCTCACGGACGAGGAGTTCCGCCGCGTCGATGCGGTGGTCCGCAAGAACACCGTCGAGAAGTTCGGCCCGGTGCGCAGCGTCGTGCCCTCGCTGGTGTTCGAACTGGGCTTCGAGGGCATCGCGCGCAGCCCCCGCCACAAGAGCGGCATCGCAGTGCGCTTCCCGCGCATGCTGCGCATGCGCGAGGACAAGCCGCTGCACGAGGCCGGCACGCTGGCCGATCTGGAGAGCCTGCTGCGCGCCACGGCGATGCCCTTGGCAGGCACGCCTGCAAAGGGCCTGGGTTAATATCCCGCGATGCTCATGCACCAGCCAGGCGCAGCAGCGCTGACCGCCACACCGACCGAAGACGAAGGCACGCCCGTCTCGGTGAAGATCCGCGAACGACTGCTCGCGGCCAAGAAGCGTTTCAACGCCAACGACAACATCGCCGAGTTCATCCAGCCGGGCGAGCTGGAGCAGTTGCTCGACGAAGTCACGCACAAGATGGAAGGCGTGCTGGCCAGCATGGTCATCGACACCGAGCGCGACCACAACACCGACAACACCGCGCGCCGCGTCGCCAAGATGTATGTCAACGAGGTGTTCCGTGGCCGCTATGTCACGCCGCCCAGCATCACCGAGTTCCCCAACGCCGAGCACCTGAACGAGCTCATGATCGTCGGCCCGATCACCGTGCGCAGCGCGTGCTCGCACCACTTCTGTCCGGTCATCGGCAGGATCTGGATCGGCGTGATGCCCAACGAGCACACCAACGTGATCGGCCTGTCCAAGTACGCGCGGCTGGCCGAGTGGATCATGGGCCGCCCGCAGATCCAGGAAGAGGCCGTGGTGCAGCTGGCCGACCTCATCATGGAGAAGACCCAGCCCGACGGCCTGGCCATCGTGATGGAGGCCAGCCACTACTGCATGGCCTGGCGCGGCGTGAAGGACATGGACAGCAAGATGATCAACTCGGTCATGCGCGGCGTGTTCCTGAAGGATCCCAACCTGCGGCGCGAATTCCTGGCGCTGCTCCCGCAACGCACGTCCTGATCGCCCGCGCCATGCTCGTCCGTCTGCTCTATGCCAGCCGCGCCGTGGACACCAGTCCCCGCGCCATCGAAGCCATCCTCGCGCAGGCCCGCGAACACAACCCGGCCTGCGGCATCACGGGCATCCTGTGCTATGGCGGTGGC
This sequence comes from Pseudorhodoferax sp., assembly GCA_035544335.1. Taxonomy (GTDB): domain Bacteria; phylum Pseudomonadota; class Gammaproteobacteria; order Burkholderiales; family Burkholderiaceae_C; genus Pseudorhodoferax. The sequence goes on along the minus strand of DATKFT010000094.1, from coordinate 3,066 downwards.
ATCTTCCTGCAAGCCATCGAGGGCGGCCGCATGGCCGTCAGCGCGCTGTTCGGCCACATCCAGAAGGACGTGCGGCACAAGGACGTGGCGCTGCTGCACTTCGAGGAGATCAGCGAGCGCCGCTTCGGCGGCTGGACCATGGGCCAGGTCAACCTGAACCGGCTCAACCACGCGATCTTGCTCAAGTACTCCGAGAAGGCCGAACTCGACCCTTACGCAGTCTCCGGCAAGGTCTCGCTGGCATTGCTCGAAGAGCTCATGGCCACGGCCTCCATCGTCGGCCGCGCATGACGCGGCACGGGTGTATGCCCGTGCACCCATCCGGGCAATGTGTAGGCTACTTCCTACGCTGCACGCCTGTACACACTGGCACAATAATTTGGGAGCGAGGCACACCTGCAGCCACGCCAGACTCCAAACCACTGTGGCGCTCAGAACCTACATCGTCGAAGACAATCCCACCATCCGCGAGAACCTCGTCGCGACGCTGGAGGAACTGGCGGACATCCGGGCCGTGGGGAGCGCGGAGACCGAAAACGAAGGCAAGGCATGGCTGACCGAGAACGGCCAGCAATGGGATCTTGCGATCGTCGACCTGTTCCTCAAGCAAGGCAGCGGCCTGGGCATCCTGCATGCCTGCAAGGACCGCGCGCCCAAACAGAAGCTCGTGGTCCTGTCCAACTACGCCACGCCCGACATCCGCAAGCGCTGTGCGCAACTGGGGGTGGACGCGGTGTTCGACAAGTCCAACGAAATCGATGCCCTGATCGATTTTTGCGTCGAGCATTCGTCGCGCGCCTGATGCCAGGATCCTGACGGGTGCCGCGCTTCGCTCGTCCGCGCTGGCTGTCCATTCCCAAGATGGCGATCAGCCTGCCGCTGGCACTGCTGGCTGCGGGCGTGCTGATCGCCATCAACGAGACCGGCCACAGCCGCTCCCTCGCGGCGCTGTCCAGCATGAGCCAGGTCCAGCAGACGCGCGGCGCGGTCACGCAGTTGCTGCAGCACATGCTGGATGCCGAGACCGGCCAGCGCGGCTATCTGCTGACAGGCGACACGCGCTACCTCGAACCCTACGAGAGCGCCACCTCCGTCATCGCGGAGAACCTGGACGAGCTGCGCGCGATGTACGTCGCGCAGCCCGACGAGCTGAGCCTGTTCGCCGAGCTCTCGCGCAACGTGCAGCGCAAGCTGGCGGAGATGGACGTCAGCGTGCGCCTGCGCAAGCAGGGCCACGAAGACGCCTGGAAGTTCGTGCTCAGCACGGACGTGGGCCAGGAGCACATGAATGCCATCCGCGAGCAATCCGCCCAGCTGCTGCAAGCCGCGATGCGCCGGCAGACCACGAGCGAAGAGCAGATCGTGCGGGCCCTGCAGCTCTCGCGCATCGGCATCGCACTGGTGGCTCTGGTCGGCGTGCTGGCCTTCTACATGTATCTGCGCCAGACCCGGCGGCTGCAGGCCATCGACCAGCGTGTGCAGGAGGACCTGCAGCGCGAACGCGACCTGCTCGGGCAACAGGTCAAGGAACGCACGGCCAGCCTGGCCGAATTGGCCACCCACCTGCAGGAGGTGCGGGAGCGCGAGCGCGGCCACCTCGCGCGCGAGCTGCACGATGAACTCGGCGCCTTGCTGACCGCCGCCAAGCTCGATGTCGCGCGGCTCAAGTCGCGCCTGGGCACGGACGCACCGGACGCACAGCAGCGCATCCAGCACCTGACGGACACGCTCAACAGCGGCATCGCGCTGAAGCGCCGCATCATCGAAGACCTGCGCCCCTCCTCGCTGACCAACCTGGGACTGGCCACCTCGCTGGAGATCCTGGCCCGCGAATTCGGCGAGCGCTCCGCGCTGCCGATCACCACGAACCTGGAAGCCGTCGAGCTCGACGAGGCCGCGCAGCTCACGGTCTACCGTCTCGTGCAGGAGTCGCTGACGAACATCAGCAAGTACGCGCGTGCGCAGCACGTGCATGTCAGCGTGCAGAACTACGGCTCGCACGTGACCGTCGAGGTGCAGGACGACGGCCAGGGCTTCGACACCAGCCGCACCGCACCGGCCGCCAGCCATGGCCTGGCCGGCATGCGCCACCGCGTGGAGGCGGCCGGCGGCCGCCTGACCATCAGCTCCAGCCTTGGTGCCGGCACGCGCGTGTGCGCAACCCTGCCCGCCGCACCGCGCACAGCGCAGCGCGCGGACAGCTGAGGCCCAGCCAAGGCGCCTCGGCGCCCAGGTCGGCAGGCTCCTACGCCACGGACGCGCCCCAACCGACGGTGCGATCGGCCCGGCACTGATCGGCCCACGCGGCAAGCCTGCGTAAGCTGGCGCCAGACCTGAACGTGGGTCGCCCCACCCCGCCACAACAAGGAGTCCGTCATGCTGCACTACTCGGTCGTGTTCCTCGTGATTGCGCTGATTGCCGCCGTCTTCGGCTTCGGTGGCATCGCCGCCGGCGCCGTCGAGATCGCCAAGATCCTGTTCTTCATCTTCGCGGTGATGGCCATCGTCGGTTTCATCGTCAGCCTGGCCCGCCGCCGCTGAGGCCGGCCTCCATGACAGGCCCGAGGACAGCCCCGCTTCACGGTGGACCTCCATGCGGCCTGCGCTCCGTTTTTGTCCACAAGGAACTTCCATGAACAACCGCCTGCCCCGTGACGCCGAAAAAATGACGCGCCAACTCTCCGACAAGCTCATGCAGTCCGCGCAAGACGCCGTCGATTCCACGCGTGGTCTGGCCAGCCAGGCACTGGACAGCGCCGACGGCGCCGTGCGCAGCGCACGCGGCCGCATCGAGCCGGCGATCGATGAGTTCGCGCACAGCGCCCACCGCATCGCAGACCGTGGCATCGCGCTGGCGTCCGAGACCAGCGCCCGTGCCCAACGCTCGCTGCGCCAGTGCGCAGCCGCCACCGAACGCTATGTCGCCGACCAGCCGATCCGTGCCGTGCTGATCGCTGCCGCGGCCGGCGCCGTGGCCGCAGCGCTGATGCTGGCCGCCTCGCGCAAGCGCCGCCACGCCAAGCACCGCCAAGACTGACCCGACCGGCACAGCATCCAGGGCATCCA
>DATKFT010000093.1:0-3000 GCA_035544335.1 Pseudorhodoferax sp. | reverse complement strand
GACCCCGTGCAGGCCCTGCTCAACCGCACCTGGTCGCCCACGCTGTCGGTCACGGGCGCCGAGGGCTTTCCCGAGATGCGCAACGCGGGCAACGTGCTGCGGCCCTACACGGCCTTCAAGCTCTCGCTGCGCCTGCCGCCGCTGGTCGATGCGGGCCAGGCCGTGCAGGAGCTCAAGGCCCTGCTCGAGGACAACGCGCCCTACCAGGCCCGCGTGACCTTCCAGGGCGAGGGCGGCGCCACGGGCTGGAACGCGCCGGCCACGGCGCCCTGGTTCGAGAACGCGCTCAACGCGGCCTCGCAGGCGCACTTCGGCGCGCCCTGCGGCTACATCGGCCAGGGCGGCACCATCCCGCTCATGAACATGCTGTCGGCCGGCTTCCCCACCGCGCAGATGATGGTCTGCGGCGTGCTGGGCCCCAAGAGCAACGCGCACGGCCCCAACGAGTTCCTGCACGTGCCCTACGCCAAGAAGCTCACCGCGGCCGTGGCGCAGGTCATCGCGGCCTTTCCCGCGGCCTGAGCCAGGGGCCGGGCGATGCCCCACCGCCGCCCGGCCACGGGACTGCTGCCGCCTGCCGACGCCGAGGGCGCGCCGCTGCAGGGCGTGGACGAATCCGTCTGGATGGACGTCATCCAGAAGATGGACGAGGTCTATTCGCAGCTCATCGACGACGAGGTCGAGCTCGAGAAGAAGAACGCCGAACTGGAGCAGTCGCAGCAGTTCGTGTTCAGCGTCATGTCGGCCATGTCCGATGTGCTGATCGTCTGCGACGGCGAGGGCGCCATCGAGCAGACCAATGCCTCGCTGTGCGAGCTGGCCGGGCGCGAGGCCGCGCAGCTGCGCGGCCTGCCCGTGGAGACCCTGCTGGCCGACGAGGACAGCCGGCGCCGGCTGCGCCAGCTGCTGGCCGGCACGCCGGCCTCGCGCCAGGGCGAGACCGTGGAGCTGAACCTGCTGGACGCGCGCGGCCAGGCCGTGCCCGTGGACGCCAACTGCACGCCGCGCACGGCCGCCAACGGCCGGCGCCTGGGCACCGTGGTCGTGGGCCGGCCCACGGCCGAGCTCAAGCGCGCCTACCAGGAGCTGCGCCAGGCGCACGAGGCGCTCAAGCGCGCGCAGCAGCAGCTCGTGCAGTCCGAGAAGATGGCCTCGCTGGGCCGGCTCGTGGCGGGCGTGGCCCACGAGCTCAACAACCCCATCAGCTTCGTGCTCGGCAACGTGCACGCGCTGGACCGCTACCTGCAGCGCCTGCGCGACTACCTGGGTGCCGTGGACCAGGGCACGGCGCCCGACGACCTGGGTGCGCTGCGCAAAAAACTGCGCATCGACCACCTGCTCGGCGACCTGCCCTCGCTGATCGAGGGCACGCTGGAGGGCGCGCAGCGCACGGCCGACATCGTCAACGGCCTCAAGCGCTTCTCGGCCATGGACCCCGAGGCGCGCGCGGCCGTGGCGCTGGACGAGGTGGTGCAGCGCGCCATTTTGTGGGTGCGCAAGGGCGCGCCGCAGGACTTCGTGGTGCACCTGAGCGAGCGCAGCGGCGCCACCGTGCAGGGCAGCGCGGGCCAGCTGCAGCAGGTGCTCATGAACCTGCTGCAGAACGCGCTGGACGCGGCCGGCGCCGCGGGCCGCGCGCCCATCGAGGTCTGGATCACGGGCCGCAGCGAAGGCGGCCGCGCCCGGCTGTGCCTGCGCGACAACGGCCCCGGCATCGCCGAGGAAGACCTCTCGCGCGTGTTCGACCCCTTCTTCACGACCAAGCCCGTGGGCAAGGGCACGGGCCTGGGCCTGTCGGTCAGCTACGGCATCGTGGAGCAGCACGGCGGCACGCTGGCCGTGCGCAACCACGCGGAGGGCGGGGCGGAGTTTGTGTTGGAGTTGCCGTTGGCGTTGGCGGGGTGAGGGGGCCAGCGAGCCCGGAAGCGAAGGTTGGTTTTTGGGGGCGCCTGGCGACTTTGGAGTTTGGACTGCTATGCGCCCATCGTGCGTGTTCGGCACCGCCCGAAAGCCGTCTCTCACGTTCAACATGAGCGGCGGCTGGAAGAGGGCGGAGCACGCCGGAAGCCGTCCGCTCGATGGCAGGGTTCGGCGTCATTCGTCACCTCTGCTTCATTTTGACTTGTGCTCCGGAAAAGCCGACGCATCCTTTGTGCTGAGATCCAAGAGCCGATCAAAGACCTTCTGCTCCGCCGTGCGTAGTGAGGCTAAACCTTGAGCCTCCGAGAACGCGGCGATGTATCCACATGCGGCGTGAAGAAGAGCAATCAGAATCTCCTCGAGTTGCCGGGCGGTACCTTCCCCAAAGGCTTCGGGTGTCGCTCCACTCGTTAGACGCCCCGTGTAGAAGTAGCTGACGCCAAATGGCGAGCCGTGAATTACCTCGGAAGACAGGCCGTAAATTAGCGCGTACGACGCAAGCAACCTTGAGCCTGCTCGTTTGCCGGAGAGCTCGCCGACTCGCCTGATTCGACTTGGAACATCTAGAGGTGACCACGTTGCCTGGCCCTTGCCTTGGAACTCGGCAAACCGGGTGGCAAGGGTGTGCTTGGCGTCTTGGTCGGAGGAGATTTCAAGGGAATACTCGCCGCTACCAACTTCCCGGTTGTGATGCTTCCACGCCGCGTAGTCCACGTGTCGAATGGCTCGCTCGGATACTTCATCTGACTCCGACAGCAGATACGCCGCATTGACAAATGTTTCTATCGCGGATCTAGCAACAGGGTATGCGTCTCTGACGGGAACGCCGCGAAGCTTCGCCATGCGCAAAACCGTATTCATGGACTGGCCCGCGGCCATCGCTAGCAAAGTGGAAGTTCGTCGCCGTGGCTCACTTAGCGAACAAAAAAGCTTCTCGCCCTCTAACTCGGCGGGGCCCTCAGAGGCGATGAATAGGGCTAAGCGCACTAACTCCAACTGAAGAAGGCCCAGCCTTCGCAGAGCATCAATCAGTGGGAGCTCTTCAGTCATACAAGGGGCTGCTTCAATGATACATAACGT
>DATKFT010000092.1:0-12156 GCA_035544335.1 Pseudorhodoferax sp. | reverse complement strand
GGCTGCGCTTCCACGGGATCGCCGAGGTCCAGCAGCGCGCGGGCCGCCTGCTCGCCGCGCATGAGCTGGCGCGGGGTCGGCGGCGCGTCGAGCGCGGCGAACTCCGCGCCCGTGGTGATGCGCAGGCCTTGCTGCATGGGCGCCAGCAGCACGCCCTGCTCGCTGTCCAGCAGCGGCATCGCCAGAGCTGCGCCGCCCTGGTAGTGGCGGTGGTAGCCGCGCTTGACGAACAGCGGCAGCCGGTAGCCCAGCGCGCGCGTGGCGCGGTCCGACCAGGGGCCCAGCGCGAGCACGGCGGTGGGCGCATCGATGCGGCCGTCCTCGGTGTCCACGGTCCAGCCGGCGCCGCTGGCGCGCAGCGTGTCCGCGTTGCCTTGCACGAGGCGGCCGCCGCGGCGGCGCAGCAGCGCGACATAGCGGTCCACCAGCTGGCCGGGGTGGCGGATGGTCCAGGGATCGGTCCAGTGCAGCGCGCCCGCCATCGGCCCGCGCAGGCCCGGCTCGGCCGCGGCCAGGGCCGGGCCGTCGAGCAGCTGCAGCCCCAGGCCGGCGCGGGCCGCGAGCGGCTGTGCGTGTGCGGCGGCCTGCGCGAGCAGGCGCGGGCTGCGGTAGGCCTCCCGCCAGCCGCGTCCGCCCACGAGGTCCTGGGCCTGGGCTGCATCGATCCAGCCCTGGTGTTCGGCGATGCAGTGCCGGATCAGCTGTGCGTAGGCGGCCGCGATGCGTGCATAGGGGGCCGGTGCGGAGTTGCGCCAGTAGTGCAGCAGGGCGGGCACCAGGCGCAGCAGCTGGCCCACGTGGTAGTGCGCCTCGCTGCGCCGGCCGGTGGCGATGCCCAGCAGCTGGCGCAGGTCGCGTGGAAAGCCGTAGGGCTCCACGGCCTCGCGCTGGATGATGCCGGCGTTGCCGTAGGAGGTTTCCCGACAGCTGGCATGCCGGTCCACCAGGCTCACCTGGTGGCCGCGCTGCTGCAGCGCGAGCGCCGTGCCGACGCCGACCATGCCGGCGCCCAGCACCAGCACGTCGGCCGGCGCATGGCCGGCGCGCATGTTCGATGGCATCGTCGCGTCAGCAGCCGGCCGGCTGGCCATCCTTGCGGTGGTCCGAGGCGCCCAGGTAGCCCTGCGGCATGCGCATGATGGCCTGGGCGCCGCCGAACTCGTCGGAAAAGCGCGGCGCGACCAGCACCTCGTGGCCGCGCGCACGCAGTCCCGCGACGGCCTCGGGCGGGAAGTTCCACTCCACCATGACGCGGATGTTGTCGTCCATGATGCGCCAGCGCGGCGCATCGACGACGGCCTGCGGGTTCTGGCGGTGGTCGCCCACGCGCACGGCCACCTGCACATGGCCCTGGGCCTGCAGCGAACCGCCCATCACGCCGAAGCTCATGAGCGGCTGCCCGTCCTGCGTCAGAAAGCCCGGAATGATGGTGTGGAACGGGCGCTTGCGCGGCGCGACCTCGTTGGCATGGCCAGGGATCAGGTTGAAGCCCCAGCCGCGGTTGTGCAGCGCGATGCCCGTGCCCGGCACCATCACGCCCGAGCCGAAGCCCTTGAAGTTGGACTGGATCAGCGACACCATCATGCCCGCGCTGTCGGCGGCCGTCAGGTAGGTGGTGCCGCCGGCGTGCAGCTTGCCCGCGCCCGGGAAGCGGGCCTGGCCGGCATCGATCAGCGCCGCGCGCTCGCGCAGGTAGGCCGGATCCAGCAGCTGCGCGGGCGTCACGGTCATGGCCTGCGGGTCGGCGACATGGGTGTAGACGTCCGCGAAGGCCAGCTTCATGGCCTCGATCTGCCGATGGAAGAAGTCCGCCGAATCGAGTGCGGGCCGGGGCTGGTCCAGGCTGTCCAGGATGCCGAGCGCGATCTGCGCGGCGATGCCCTGGCCGTTGGGCCCGATCTCCTGCAGCGCGATGTCGCCGTAGCGCACGCCGATCGGGTCCACCCAGTCGCAGCGGTGCTCGGCCAGGTCCTGCTCGTCGATGAGGCCACCCGTGGCACGCGCGTGGTCGGCGATCGCCCGCGCCAGCGCGCCGTGGTAGAAGTCCTCGCCGCCGCTGCGCGCGATGGCCTCCAGCGTGGCGGCCTGGCCCGGGTTGGCGAAGCGCTCGCCGGGCAGCGGGGTCCTGCCGCCCGGCGCGAATTCGGGGCTGTAGCCCGGCACGCCGGGCAGCTCGGCGTGCTGGTCACGCCACTGCCGCGCGACGATGGGCGAGACGATCCAGCCCTCGCGCGCGTAGCGGATGGCCGACTCGAACAGATCGCCGAAGGGCAACTTGCCGAAGCGCTGCGACAGCGCGCGCCAGCCCGACACGGCGCCGGGCACGGTCACCGCATCCCAGCCCCGGGGCGGCATGGCCTCGTAGCGCGCGAAGTGCGCGCGCGTCCAGGCCCGTGGCGAGCGGCCCGAGGCGTTCAGGCCGTGCATGCGCTGCCCGTCCCAGACCAGCGCGAACGCGTCGCCGCCGATGCCGTTCATGCAAGGCTCGACCACGGTCAGCGTGATGGCGGCCGCCAGCGCAGCGTCCACCGCGTTGCCGCCCTGCTGCAGCGCGCGCAGGCCCGCGCTCGAGGCCAGCGGCTGCGCCGTGCACACGAGCTGGTCGGCCAGCACAGGCATGCGTTGCGAGGTGTAGGGGAAGTCCCAGCTCAGGTCTTTCACATCGATCTCCGGTTCATTCGGTCCTTGCCGTGGGCTCACGGCGTCTTCTGCGTGCTGCGCAGCACCGCCTGCCACAGCGCGTATTCGGCCGCGACGGTCTGCACGAACGCCTGCGGCGGCGTGAAGCGCGGCTCCATGCCCGCTGTGCGCAGCGCTTGCTGCACCTGCGGCGAGGCCAGTGCCGCCTGCAGGGCGGCGGTCAGCCGGGCCGCCACCTTCGGGGGCAGTCCGGCCGGCCCGTAGATGCCGAACGGGTTGTCTGCGCGGAAGCTGGCCATCCCCGATTCCACCATGGTCGGCGCCTGCGGGAATGCGCCCAGCCGCTCTGCGGCGGCTGTGCCCAGCACGCGCAGCTTGCCGGCCTGCACATGCGGGGCCACCGAGGCTGCGCTGTCGAACATCATGTTGGTGGCGCCGGACAGCAGGTCGGGCATGGCCTGGGTGCTGCCGGTGTAGGGGATGTGCTGCAGCGTCAGGCCGTTGAGCGAGGCGAACAGTGCAGACTCCAGGTGCGACAAGGAACCCTCGCCCTGCGAGGCGAAGTTGTACCTGCCCGGCGCCGCCCTGAACAGTTCGACCAGCTCGGGGATGCTGCGCGCAGGCAGGCTGGCCGGAACGGCCAGGACGTGGGGGGCGTTGACGACGCCGGCCAAGGTGGTCAGGTCCTTGCGCAGATCCGGCGCGCTGGGGTTGCTGACGCCGACGATGGCCAGGCCGGCCACCGTCGACAGTCCGATCGTGTAGCCGTCCGCCGGCGAGCGGGCCACGGCCCCCAGGCCGATCAAGGTGGCCGCGCCGGGACGGTTCTCCACCACCACGGCCTGCCCCAGCGTGGACTCCAGATGGCGGCCCAGCACGCGCACCGTGGTGTCGCCCGCGCCGCCCGGCGGGGCGCCGATCACGAACTTGATGGGCCGTGAAGGATAGTCGTCGCTCGACCAGGCCGGCATGGCCACGGTGCCTGCCAGGGCTGCGACCAGGAGGGTCCGGCGGGAGGTTTGCACAGCAAGGTGCTTGCGGCCGTTCGAAGCGTGTCGGAAGGCGGGCATGCGAGGTCCGTCAGGGCGTGGAGGGCGCCTGGAAGAGCCAGGCGTGCGGTGGCCGGATTCTGCACAAAATTTGCGTAAACGCAAATATCAACGGACCTTCTTGGAAGGAAGCCAAAGAAGAAGAGATGCGGGAGTTTGTTCCATGACAAATCCTTGTCGAAGCCGCCGGCGGGCTTTCCGGGGCCGCGATGGCACAATCCCGGCCGGAGGACACGATGGGGATCCACAAGCCCGTGCAAGCCGCGCCGCAGCCAGATGCCGGCGCGCACAGGACACTCGATTGGGCAACGTTCGGGCGGCGCCTGCGCAGCGCACGCAAGCAGTTCGGCTGGACGCTGGCAGAGTTGGCGGAGCTGGCCGGTGTGTCGATCACCACGATCTCGCGCGCCGAGCGCGGCCAGCTCGCACTGAGCTACGAAACCTTCTCGGCCCTGGGCCGTGCGCTGCAGATGGACATGGGCGCCATGTTCTCGCCCGTCGGCGCCGCGTCCAAGCCGTTGGCCGGGGCGGTGGTCACGCGTGCGGGCGAGGGCGTGGTCTACCACGGGGCTTCGGTCTCGTACGAATTCCAGGGAACGTCGGCCGGCGGCAAGCGCATGTCGCCGATGGTCGGGACCGTGCATGGGCGGCGCATTGCGGGTCCCGAAGACTTCGTGCGCCATGCGGGCGAGGAGTTCGTCTACGTGCTCAGCGGCAGCGTGGAGGTGCACTTCGACACCGGCGAACACGTGCGGCTGGACCGGGGCGACTCGGTGTACTTCGACAGCACCATCGGGCACGCCTACATTTCCGTCGGGCCACGCCTGGCGCGTATCGTCGGCGTCACGAGCAGCGACAGCGGCATGCTGCGGCTGGCACGCCAGGACCGGCCGGCCGCCTGAGCCCGGCGGGCTGCGCGGCCCTCCTACAATTTGCCGCGCATGCATCCTCGTACCAGCGGCAGCACCCGGCAAACCATCGCCATCGGCCAGGTCCAGCAGATCGTGCTGGGCGCCCGCCGCGCGGGCCGCGACTGCGACGCGCTGCTGCAGCGCGCGGGCATCCCGCCCGAGCTGCTGGCCTCGCCGCTCGCGCGCGTGAGCCAGATGCAGTACGCCGCGCTGATCTTCGCGTTGCGCCACAGCCTGCGCGACGAACTCTGGGGCCTGTGCCGCCGGCCGCTGCCACTGGGCGCCTTCGCGGCCGCCTGCCGGCTGGCCGTGTCCTGCCGCACGCTGGAGGAGGCACTGCGCGCCGGCCTGCGGCACTACCGGCTGCTGCTGTCCGACTTCACGCCGCGCCTGCACACCGAGCAGGGGGTGGCCAGCATGTCGCTGGCGCCGCGCGTGCCCGTGGATGCGCCGCTGGCCTATGCCATGCGCTCCTTCGGCTTCCTGGCCTATGGCCTGGTCTGCTGGCTCGTGGCGCGGCGCCTGCCGCTGCTGATGGTGGACCAGCTGCGCTCGGAGATCGACAGCGCCAGCGACGCGCCGCAGCTGTTCCAGGCACCGCTGCACTACGGTGCGCGCGCGGGCTGGCGCTTCGAGGCGCGCTGGCTCCAGCTTCCCATCGTGCAGACCAGCGAGAGCCTGGTCGGCTTCGTGGCGCAGGCGCCGGCCAGCCTGCTGCTCAAGTACCGCGACGACAGCAGCCTGACCGAACGCATCCGGCGCCTGCTGCGCCGCCACCTGGGCGGCACCATGCCCTCGCTGGAGGAGGTCGGCGCGCAGCTGGCCATGACGCCGCAGACCCTGCGCCGGCGCCTGCGCGAGGAGGGCGCGGGCTTTCGCGTGATCCGCGACGACCTGCTGCGCGACGCCGCCATCGACTACCTCACGCACCCCGGCCTCACGCTGCCGGAGATCGCGGTGCAGCTGGGTTTCTCCGAGGCCAGCACCTTCCACCGCGCGTTCAAGAGCTGGACCGGCCTGGCCCCCGGCGCCTACCGGCAGGAACGGCTGTCCTGAGGTCCTCGGGTTAACCCGGGGCTGGGCGCTTTCGCCGCCGGGCCGCCCCAGGATGCAAGGCTTGCGGGTGGGCGCGCAGCGACCGACCGGGGCGCCGAATTTTGAGCGTTCGGGCCAATGCCTTCCATCGCTTCTGCCATGGGCCGCGTCCTGTGCGCTGCCTAGACTTGTTCGCATGACGGGGACACAGGCCAGGCCAGGCGCTGCGGGGAGACGGGGTTGAGCGACCTGCGGGGCGGCTGCGCGTGCGCACCGCAGGCGATCGCCCGGCTCTGCCTCGCGCGGCAGTCCCCACCGACCTTCCAACCGAGAACAAGCGCATGAAACGCAATGTCTACGTCGCCGGCGTCGGGATGATCCCGTTCACCAAGCCCGGCAAGAGCGAGCCCTACACCGTGATGGGCGCGCGCGCCGCCGAGCTCGCGCTGAAGGACGCCGGTGTGCCCTACGGCGCCGTGCAGCAGGCCTACGTGAGCTACGTCTACGGCGATTCGACGGCCGGCCAGGCCGCCATCTACGGCGTGGGCCTGACGGGCATCCCGGTGTTCAATCTCAACAACAACTGCTCCAGCGGTTCCTCGGCGCTGTATCTGGCGCGCCAGGCCGTCGAGAGCGGCGTGGCCGAATGCGCGATCGCACTGGGCTTCGAGCAGATGGTGCCGGGCGCGCTCAAGGGCGCCTACGAGGACCGTCCCTCGCCCATGGCGCGCTTCGCCGAGACCATGGACCAGCTGCAGGGCACCCTGCCCAGCGCACCGCGCGCGGCCCAGTTCTTCGGCGGCGCCGGCCGCGACTACATCCGGCAGTACGGCATCCGGCCCGACACCTTCGGCCGCATCTCGGTCAAGGCGCGCCAGCACGCCGCGCGCAACCCGCTCGCCGTGTTCCGCGACACCGTGACGCTGGAAGAGGTCATGGCCTCGCCCGCCGTGTTCGACCCGCTCACGCGCCTGCAGTGCTGCCCGCCCACCTGCGGCGCGGCCGCCACCATCGTGTGCTCGGAAGCGTTTGCCAAGAAGCACGGCATCGCGCTCAAGGTGCGCATCGCGGCCCAGTCCATGACGACCGACACTGCGAGCACCTTCGACAGCGGCGACATGCGCCGCGTGGTCGGCTACGACATGACGGTCGCGGCCGCCCAGCAGGTCTACGAGGCCGCCGGCGTGGGCCCGGACGACGTGGACGTGGTCGAGCTGCACGACTGCTTCACGGCCAACGAACTGCTCACCTACGAGGCCTTGAGCCTCACGCCCGAGGGCACGGCCGAGAAGTTCATCCTGGACGGCGACAACACCTATGGCGGCAAGGTCGTGACCAACCCCTCGGGCGGCCTCTTGTCCAAGGGCCATCCGCTGGGCGCCACGGGCCTGGCGCAGTGCTACGAGCTCACGCACCAGCTGCGTGGCACAGCCGACCAACGCCAGGTGGAAGGCGCGCGGCTTGCGCTGCAGCACAACCTGGGCCTGGGCGGCGCCTGTGTCGTGACCCTCTACGAGCGCGTCTGACCATGATCGACAAGAAATACATCGGCCACACCCAGCCGGCCTTCACGGTCGCCGTGGAGGCCTCGCGCCTGCGCTTCTTCGCCAAGGCCACGGGCCAGCAGGACCCGGTCTACAGCGACGAGTCCGCCGCGCGCGCTGCGGGCCACCCCACGCTGCCCGTGCCGCCCACCTTCTTGTTCTGCCTGGAGATGGAGTCGCCCGACCCGGCCGCGCTGCGCAATCTGCTGGGCCTGGACTACCGCCGCCTGCTGCATGGCGAGCAGCGCTTCGTCTACCACCGCCCGGCCTATGCCGGCGACCAGCTGAGCTTCGCGCAGCGCATCGAGGACATCTACGACAAGAAGGGCGGGGCGCTGGAGTTCGTCGTGCGCTCAACGCGCGTGACGAATCAGCGCGGCGAGCACGTGGCCGACCTCCAGGGCGTCACGGTCATGCGCAACGGCTGAGGAGAAAAGACATGGCCACCATCACTTACGACCAGATCAACGTCGGCGACGCACTGCCCGCCTTCGAAACCGAAGCCATCTCGCGCCTCACGCTGGCGCTGTACTGCGGCGCCTCCGGCGACCACAACCCCATCCACGTGGACACCGACTTCGCCAAGGCCGCAGGTGTCGGCGACGTGTTCGCGCACGGCATGCTGTCCATGGCCTACCTGGGCCGGCTGCTGACCAACTGGGTGCCGCAGAGCGCACTGCGCGAGTACGGCGTGCGCTTCGTCGCGATCACCCAGGTCGGCGCCCAGGTCCGTTGCGAAGGCCGCGTGACCGAGAAGTTCGAACAGGACGGCGAGCGCCGCGTGCGCGTGGCGCTGTCCACCACCGACCAGAACGGCCAGACCAAGCTGGCCGGCGATGCCGTGATTGCCCTTTCCTGATTTCCAAGAGAACCACATGACGCTCAAGCTCCAAGACAAGGTCGCGCTGGTCTCCGGCTCCGGCCGCGGCATCGGCAACGCCATCGCGCTCAAGCTCGCCTCCGAAGGCGCGCGCCTGGTCATCAACGACCTCGACGAAGCGCCCGCCATGGAAACCGTGGCCGCCATCCGCGCTGCGGGCGGCAAGGCCTGCGCCTGTGTGGGCAGCGTGACCGATGCCGACTTCGGCACGCGCTTCGTGGGCACGGCGCTCCAGGAATTCGGCGGCGTGGACATCATCGTCAACAACGCCGGCTACACCTGGGACAACGTGATCCAGAAGATGAGCGACCAGCAGTGGGAAGACATCCTGGCCGTGCACCTGACCGCGCCCTTCCGCATCCTGCGCGCCGCGTCCGACTTCATCCGCGAGGCCGCCAAGAAGGAGGCCGACGCCCCCGTGTTCCGTAAGGTCGTCAACATCTCGTCCACCTCGGGCGTGTACGGCAACGCGGGCCAGGCCAACTATGCCGCGGCCAAGGCCGGCATCAACGGCCTGACCAAGGCCATGGCCAAGGAATGGGGCCGCTACAAGGTCAACGTCAACAGCGTGGCCTTCGGCCTGATCCAGACGCGGCTGACGCAGCCGCTCACGGCCGGCGAGGCCAGCGTGGACATCGGCGGCCGCACCATCGCGGTGGGCGTGCAGCCCGACCGTTTGAAGGCCGCCGAGGCCACGATCCCGCTGGGCCGTGGCGGCACGCCCGAAGAGGCCGCCGGCGCGGTCTACATGTTCTGCATCCCCGAGTCGAACTATATAAGCGGGCAGGTGCTCGTGTGTGGTGGAGGTCGGCCGTGACGTTCGGTACGGCCACGCGGCCCTGGATGACCGATGAGCTGCAGATGGTGCGCGAAACCGCGCGCCGCTTCTTCGAGACCGAGTGCGTGCCCCAGCAGAAGAAGTGGCAGGAGCAGGGCCACGTGGACCGCGCCATCTGGCGCCGGGCCGGCGAGCTGGGCCTGCTCTGCGCGGGCGTGCCCGAGCAGTACGGCGGCGGCGGCGGCAGCTTCCTGCACGAGGCCGTGGTCTGCGAGGAGCAGATGCGCGCGCTGGTCAACAGCTTCTCGATCAACGTGCACAGCGGCATCGTCGCGCACTACCTGCTGGCCTACGGCACCGAGGAACAGAAGCAGCGCTGGATCCCCGGCATCGCGCGCGGCGAGACCGTGGCGGCCGTGGCCATGACCGAGCCCGGCGCCGGCACCGACCTGCAGCGCATCACGACCAGCGCCGTCAAGGACGGCCAGGACTACGTGGTCAACGGCGCCAAGACCTTCATCACGAACGGCCTGCTCGCCGACATCATCGTCGTCGCGGTGAAGACCGACCCCACGGCGAAGGCCAAGGGCGTCTCGCTGGTCGTGATCGAGACCCGGGACCTCAAGGGCTTTCGCCGCGGCCGGCTGCTCGAGAAGATCGGCCAGCAGGGCCAGGACACGGTCGAGCTGTTCTTCGACGACATGCGCGTGCCGCAGGCCAACCTCTTGGGCGGCGAGGAGGGCAAGGGCTTCGTGCACCTCATGCAGCAGCTGCCGCGCGAGCGCCTGCTGCTGGCGATCGGCAACGCGGCCATCATGCAGCGCGCCGTGGACGACACGCTGGCCTACACGCGCGACCGCAAGATCTTCGGCGACACGCTGCTGCACCTGCAGAACACGCGCTTCAAGCTGGCCGAGTGCCAGACCAAGGCGTCGCTGGCGCGCAGCTTCGTCGACGACTGCGTGGCCCGCCTCGCGCGCAACGAACTCGACGTGCCCACGGCCGCGATGGCCAAGTGGTGGATCAGCCAGAGCACCTGCGAGGTCGTGGACGAGTGCCTGCAGCTGCACGGCGGCTACGGCTACATGCAGGAGTTCGCGATCGCCCGCATGTACACCGACGTGCGCGTGGCCCGCATCTACGGCGGCGCCAACGAGGTCATGAAGGAAATCATCGCCCGCGCGATGGAAAACGGCTGACCCCATGCACACCAAGCCCTGGCTGAAACACTGGCCGCGCGGCTTTCCGCACGCGCTGGCCGTGCCGCAGACCACGCTGTTCGCCAACCTGGCGACCAGCGCCGCGCGCTACCCCGCGCGGCCCGCCATCGTCTACTACGACAGCGTGCTGACCTACGCCGAATACCTGCGCCAGGTCGAAGCGCTGGCCGGCCACCTGCAGCGCGCCGGGGTCGCCAAGGGCGACCGCGTGCTGCTCATGGGCCAGAACTGCCCGCAGTTCGCGATCGCCTTCTTCGCCGTGCAGCGCTGCGGCGCGGTGGTCGTGCCCGTCAACGCCATGTGCACGGCCGGCGAGGTGGACCACTACCTGGAAGACAGCGGCGCGCGCCACGCGGTCGTGGCGCAGGAGCTGCTGCCTTCCATGCAGCCCGCGCTCGCGCGCGGCGCGCTGCGCGAGGTGGTCGTCATCTGCTATGCCGACGCGCTGACGGCGCCGACCGAGCTCAACGTGCCCGAGGTCGTGCGCGCGCCGCGCCAGCCGTTGGCGCAGGCCGGCTGCGTGGCCTGGGCCGATGCGCTGGCCAATGCGTTGAATGAGGCGCCGGCCACGCCCGTGGACGTGCAGGCCGGCGACCTGGCCGCGCTGCCCTACACCTCGGGCACGACGGGCCGGCCCAAGGGCTGCATGCACACGCACGCCAGCCTCACGGCCTCGAGCGCGGGTGCCTGCCTGTGGCGCAGCCTGCACGCCGAATCCGTGGTGCTGGGCGTGGCGCCCATGTTCCACCTGCTGGGCATGCAGAACGCGATGCTGATGCCGGTCTGGCAGGGCGCCACCGTGGTCATGCTCGCGCGCTGGGACGCGGGCGCGGCGGGCGCGCTGATCGAGCGCTACCGCGTCTCGGTCTGGGCCTCGCCGCCGGCCATGCTGATCGACTTCTTCGCGCACCCCGAGGCGCAGCGGCGCGACCTGTCCAGCCTGGCCATGCTCAACGGCGGCGGCGCGGCCATGCCCGAGGCCGTGTCCAGCATGCTGAAAGAACGCTTCTGCATCACCTACATCGAGGGCTACGGCCTGACCGAGACGGCCTCGTTCCTGCACTGCAACCCGCAGCAGGCCAGCAAGCGCCAATGCCTGGGCATCCCGACCTTCGGCGTGGATTCGCGCATCGTCGACCCCGAGACGCTGGCCGAGCTGCCGCCCGGCGAGACCGGCGAGCTGGTCAGCCGCGGCGCGCAGGTCATGCAGGGCTACTGGCGCGACGAGGCAGCCAACCGCGCGGCCTTCCTGGAGATCGACGGCCAGCGCTACTTCCGCACCGGCGACCTGGCCTTGATGGACGCCGACGGCTACTTCTTCATGCGCGACCGCCTGAAGCGCATGATCAACGTGAGCGGCTACAAGGTCTGGCCCGCGGAAGTGGAGAGCATGCTCTACGAGCACCCGGCCATCCACGAGGCCTGCATCGTGGCCAGGCCCGACGCCAAGCAGGGCGAGTCGGTCTGCGCGGTCGTCGTGCTGCGGCCCGGCCAGGCGCTCGACGAGGCAGGGTTGATCGCATGGTGCCGCGAGCGCATGGCGGTGTACAAGGCTCCGCGCGCGGTGGAATTCCGCGCGGCGCTGCCCAAGTCCAACACCGGCAAGGTGGCCTGGCGCGAGATCCAGGAAGCCTACGCAGGGCTTTAGCGCCTCCCTTTCGCGCTTCCCAACGATCCAGGAGACAAGACCCATGCCCCGAACCAAGATCACGCGACGCCAGGCCCTGGCGTTCGGCACGCTGAGCCTGGCCGACCTGCCGGCATTCGCGCAGCAGGACTTTCCGAACCGCCCGCTGCGCATGGTCGTGCCCTACGCAACCGGGGGCGGCACCGACACCATCGGGCGCCTGCTCGCGGCCAAGCTTGCGGAGAACTGGAAGACCAGCGTCGTGGTGGAGAACAAGCCGGGCGCCGGCGGTGTGATCGGCAACGACATGGTGGCCAAGGCCGCGCCCGACGGCTACACCATCCTGATGGGCATCACGGTCATGGTGCAGCACCCGGCCATGATGCCCAAGCTGCCCTACGAGCTGCTCAGGGACTTCTACCCCCTGGCCGTGGCCGCGCGTTCGGCCGACCTGTTTATGGTGCACCGCGAT
>DATKFT010000091.1:0-8394 GCA_035544335.1 Pseudorhodoferax sp. | reverse complement strand
CCGCCCTGGAATCGGAGGCGGGTGGCCAGCGCGCGCTGACCATCACGCGCCACCCGCACGGTTGTCTCATGCTCTTTCCGCGTCCCGAATGGGAGCAGTTCCGCGCGCGCATCGCGGCGCTGCCCGTCGAAGGTCAATGGTGGAAGCGCATCTTCCTGGGCAACGCCATGGACGTTGAGATGGACGCCAGCGGCCGTGTGCTGGTCGCGCCCGAACTGCGCGAGGCGGTCGGCATCACCAAGGACACGATGCTGCTGGGCATGGGCAACCACCTGGAGCTGTGGGACAAGCCGACCTATCTGGCCAAGGAAGCCGAGGCCATGAAGGCCGGGGTGCCCGAGGCATTCAAGGACATTTCTTTCTGAAGGCCCGGTGGTGGAAGCTTCATGGAGTCACACCACCGTCCTGTTGAACGAAGCAGTCGAAGCTCTTTTCAACCAGGACGTGCAGCCCGCAGCAGGTGCGGGGCGGACGTTCGTGGACGCGACCTTCGGGCGCGGCGGCCACAGCCGGCTGCTGCTGTCGCGCCTGGCCGCGGACGACCGTCTGCTGGCCTTCGACCGCGATCCCGAGGCGATCGCGGCGGCCGCGCAGATCGCCGATCCGCGCTTTTCGATCCGGCACGAGGCCTTCCATGCGCTGGGCGAGCTGCCCGAGGCCAGCGTGTCCGGCGTGCTGATGGACCTGGGCGTGAGCTCCCCGCAGATCGACGATCCCGCGCGAGGCTTCAGCTTTCGCGCCGACGGTCCGCTGGACATGCGCATGGACACGACGCGCGGCACTAGCGTGGCCGAGTGGCTTGCCACGGCCGACACCACAACCATCGCGGAGGTGATTCGTGACTATGGCGAAGAACGGTTTGCTGTTCCGATTGCAAAGGCGATTGTTGCTCGCCGACAAGAACGGGGCCCTGTTTCAACCACCGCCGAGCTGGCCCAACTCGTGGCTGGCGCGGTCAAAACCCGCGAGCCGGGCAAGGACCCTGCAACGCGCACATTTCAGGCTCTTCGGATTCACATCAACGCCGAGCTTGAAGAGCTGCAACAAGCGCTGAGCGCCGCGCTGCGCGTGCTGGCGCCGGGCGGGCGGCTCGCGGTGATCAGCTTCCACTCGCTGGAAGACCGCATCGTCAAGCAGTTCATCGCGCGCCATGCCAAGGAGGTGGTGGACCGCCGCTCGCCGGGCTGGATGCTGGGCCAGAGCGCCGCGATGCCGCTCAAGGCGCTGGGCCGCGTGATGCCTTCGGCCGCCGAGGTCCAGGCCAACCCGCGCGCGCGCAGCGCGGTCATGCGCGTGGCGCAAAGGACGGGCGCATGACCCGTTTGAACCTCGTGCTGCTGCTGGCCGTCATGGCCAGCGCCATGTACCTCGTGCGCACGCAGTACGAGTCGCGCAACCTCACGGTGCAGCTGGACCGCGAGACCCGGCTCGCGCGCCGGCTCGACGTGGAGTTCGACCGCCTGCAGGTCGAGCGCCGGGCCCAGGCCACGCCGTTGCGCGTGGAGAAGCTGGCCAAGGAGCAGCTGCACATGCGCACCACCACGCCCGCCATCACGCAGTACGTGAGTGCGGCCAGCGGCACGCTGATCCCCATGCCCAGCGCGCCGCCCGCTTCGGCACCGGCGCGCCCGGGAGCGCGCCCATGACGCGCAGCAGCCGTAGCGTGCGCTACACCTCCAGTCCGCTGCTGGCGGGCAAGACGCCCGTGTGGCGCAGCAAGTTCGTCGTGGCCGCGCTCGCGCTGGGCTTCGTGGGCCTGGGCGCGCGCGCTGCCTACATCCAGATCATCGAGAACGACTTCTTCCAGCGCCAGGGCAAGGTGCGCTTCATGCGCACGCTGGAGCTGCCGGCCAGCCGCGGCCGCGTGCTGGACCGCAATGGCCTGCTGCTGGCCTCCAGCGTGGTCGCGGCCAGCATCTGGGCCATTCCCGAAGAGGTGGACCGCGACCCGGCCAAGCTGCGCCAGCTGGCCAAGCTGCTGGAGATGCCGCTCGCCGACCTCAACAAGCGCCTGGAGGACGAGGACAAGACCTTCGTCTGGCTGCGCCGCCAGGTCGATGCGCCGATTGCCCAGCAGATCATGGCGCTCAAGATCAAGGGTGTGCACGAGCGGCCCGAGTACAAGCGCCACTACCCCGAGGGCGAGTCCGCGGCCCACGTGGTCGGCTTCACCAACGTGGAAGACCGGGGCCAGGAAGGCGTCGAGCTCGCGTTCCAGCACGAGCTGGCCGGCAAGGCCGGCTCGCGCCGCGTGATCAAGGACCGGCTCGGCCGCGTGGTCGAGGACATCGGCGACGAGGTGCCGCCCGTGGACGGGCGCGACATCCAGCTGTCGATCGACAGCAAGGTGCAGTTCTTCGCCTACCAGAAGCTGCGCGATGCCGTCGCCCAGCACAAGGCCAAGGCCGGCAGCGTGGTGGTGCTGGACGCCGTCACGGGCGAGGTGCTCGCGCTGGCCAACTACCCGAGCTACGACCCCGACAACCGTCGCAACCTGACCGGCGAGCAGCTGCGCAACCGCGCCATCACCGACACCTTCGAGCCTGGCTCCACGATCAAGCCGATCACGGTGGCGATGGCGCTGGAGGCCGGCCGCGTGACGCCGCAGACGCTGATCGAGACGGGGCCCGGCCGCTTCCAGATGGGCGGTTTCACGATCAGCGACACGCACAACTACGGCACGCTGACGGTGGAGGGCGTGATCCAGAAGTCCTCCAACGTGGGCGCGCTCAAGATCGCGCAGAAGATGAGCCCGCACGAGATGTGGGACACCTTCACGGCGCTGGGCTACGGCCAGAAGCCCCAGGTGCAGTTTCCCGGCGCGGTCACGGGCCGGCTGCGGCCCTGGAAGAGCTGGAAGCCCGTGGAGCAGGCGACCATGGCCTATGGCTACGGCCTGTCGGCGTCGCTGCTGCAGATGGTGCAGTCGTACTCGGCCTTTGCGCACGACGGCTCCATCATCCCCGTGACCATGCTCAAGAGCACCGAGCCGGCCGTGGGCACGCGCGTGTTCTCGGCCCAGAACGCGGCCGCCGTGCGCCAGATGCTGCAGATGGCCGCCGGCCCGGGCGGCACGGGCCAGCGCGCGCAGACCGTGGGGTATTCGGTGGGCGGCAAGTCCGGTACCGCGCGCAAGCAGGCCGGCAAGGGCTATGCGGCCGGCAAGTACCGCGCCTGGTTCACGGGCATGGCGCCCATCGACAAGCCGCGCGTGATCGTCGGCGTGATGGTGGACGAGCCCAGCAACGGCACCTACTACGGCGGCACCGTGGCCGCCCCCGTGTTCAGCGAAGTCGTGCAGCAGACGCTGCGCATGATGGGGGTGCAGCCCGACATGGCCGTCAAGCCCCAGGTCGTCGCCACGGCCGTGGAGGAGTCGTTCTGATGCGCGCGCTGACCAGCATCGCCGACTGCGCTGCCTGGCTGCGCGGCCGCGTGACGGGCGTGCTGCACACCGACAGTCGCCTGGTTGGCCCGGGTGACGGCTTCATCGCCTGGCCCGGCGCGGCCACGGACGGTCGGCGCTTCGTGGCGCAGGCGCTGGCCCAGGGCGCGGTGGCCTGCCTGGTCGAGCGCGCGGGCAGCGAGGTTTTCGGCTTCGACAGCGAGGCCGTGGCCGGCTTCGACAACCTGAAGGCCGGCTCCGGCCCGATCGCCGCGGCCTACTACGCCCAGCCCTCGCACGCGCTCGACGTGCTGGCCGTGACCGGCACCAACGGCAAGACCTCCACCGCCTGGTGGCTGGCCCAGGCCCTCACCCAGGCGCAGCAGGCGGCCGGCATCGCGCCGCGCGGCTGCGCCGTGGTCGGCACGCTGGGCACCGGCGTGCCGCCGGACCTCGTGTCCACCGGCATGACCACGCCCGACCCGGTGCTGCTGCAGGCGCGGCTGCGGGCGTTCGCGGACGCGGGCCTGGCGGCCTGCGCCATCGAGGCCTCGTCCATCGGCATCGCCGAGCGCCGCCTGGACGGCACGCGCATCCGGCTGGCCATCTTCACGAACTTCACGCAGGACCACCTGGACTACCACGGTTCCATGGCCGCCTACTGGCAGGCCAAGGCCAGGCTGTTCGCCTGGCCGCAGCTGCAGGCTGCGGTCGTCAATGTGGACGACCCGCAGGGCCGCGGCCTCGCGGAACGGCTGGCCGCGCTGCCGCTGCACCTGTGGACCGTCTCGGCCCAGGGCCCGGCACGCCTCACGGCCACCGACATCGGCTACGAGCGTGGCGGCCTGGCCTTCACGGTCCGCGAGGGCGGCCAGGCGCAGCGCCTGGCCACACCGCTGATCGGCCAGTACAACGTCAACAACCTGTTGGGCGTGGTTGCCGCGCTGCGCGCGCTGGGCTTCGCGCTGCCGGCCGCCGTCACCGCCTGCGCTGCGCTGCTGCCGGTACCGGGCCGCATGGAGCGCATCACGCTGGCCGGCCAGCCGCTCGTGGCCATCGACTACGCCCACACACCCGACGCACTGGAACAGGCGCTGCGCGCGCTGCGCCCGCTCGCCGAAGCCCGTGGCGGCCGGCTGTGGTGCCTGTTCGGCTGCGGCGGCAACCGCGATGCCGGCAAGCGCCCACTGATGGCGGCCGTGGCAGAACGCGCAGCCGACACCGTGGTCGTGACCAGCGACAACCCCCGGCAGGAACCCCCGGAGAGCATCATCGAGCAGATTCTTGCAGGCCTCAGCGACCGCGCCCAGGCGCGCGTGCAGGCCGACCGCGCGCGCGCCATCGACCAGACCCTGGCCCAGGCCGCCGCCAACGACGTGGTGCTGCTGGCCGGCAAGGGCCACGAGACCACCCAGGAGATCGCCGGCACCAAGCTGCCGTTCTCCGACCGCGCACAGGCCGAGGCCGCGCTGGCCACCCGCGCCGCCCGCGCCGCCACCGCCAGCGGAGGTGTCGCATGCTGAGCCTGCGCCAGGCGCTGGCCTGGATCCCCGGCGGCGAACTGCACGGCGAAGGCGCCGTGCGCTGCGCGCGCGTGCACAGCGACACGCGCACGCTGGCGCCGGGCGACCTGTTCGTGGCCATCCGCGGCGAGCACTTCGACGCCAACACCCTGCTGGGCCAGGCCCGGGCCGCCGGCGCCACCGCGGCGCTGTGCCTGCGCGGGGCCAGCGGCGGCTTCGCGGTACATGGCCTGCCCTGCATCGAGGTGGACGACACCGTGGCCGCGCTGGGCTGGCTCGCGCAGGGCTGGCGCGCGCAGTTCACGCTGCCGCTGGTGGCCGTGACCGGCAGCAACGGCAAGACCACCGTCACGCAGATGGTGGCCGCCATCCTGCGCGCGACGGCTGGCGAGGCCGCCTTCGCCACGCAGGGCAACCTGAACAACGACATCGGCCTGCCGCTCACGCTGCTGCGTCTGCGCGCCGGCCACCGGCTGGGCGTGGTCGAGCTCGGCATGAACCACCCGGGCGAGATCGCCCAGCTGGCCGCCATCGCCCAGCCCACGGTGGCCGTGGTCAACAACGCGCAGCGCGAGCACCTGGAGTTCATGGCCACGGTCGAGGCCGTGGCGCGCGAGAACGGCAGCGTGATCGACGCGCTGCCAGCCACAGGCACCGTGGTGCTGCCGGCCGCCGACACCTACACCCCGCTGTGGCGCGAGATGGCCGGCCAGCGCCGTGTCATCCGCTTCGGCCTGGACGCACCGCATGCGGAGGTCCGCGCCGACGAGCCGCGCTGGTCCGACGGCGCCTGGCAGCTGCGCGTGCACACGCCGCAGGGCGGCTTCGCGCTGCGCCTGCGCATCGCGGGCCGCCACAACGTGCAGAACGCGCTGGCCGCCACGGCCTGCGCGCTGGCGGCCGGCGTGCCGATCGCCTCCATCGCCACGGGCCTGGCGGCGTTCGAGCCGGTCAAGGGCCGCTCGCGCGCACTCGCGCTGGCGGGCGGCCGCACGCTGGTGGACGACAGCTACAACGCCAACCCCGATTCCGTGGCCGCGGCGATCGCCGTGCTGGCCGCGCTGCCGGGCCCGCGCCTGCTGGTGCTGGGCGACATGGGCGAGGTCGGCGATGCCGGCCCGCAGCTCCATGCCGAGGCGGGCGCGCAGGCGCGCGCGGCCGGCATCGAACAGCTGTTCGCGCTGGGTGCGCAGAGTGCCGGCACTGTGGCCGCCTTCGGCGCGGGCGGGCGGCATTTCGACGCCGTGCAGGCGCTCGTCGATGCGGCGCGCGCACTCGTGCCGCCTTTTGCCAGCGTGCTGGTCAAGGGCTCGCGCTTCATGCAGATGGAACGCGTGGTCCAGGCGCTGCAGCAGGAGGACACCCATGCTGCTTAGCCTGGCCCAATGGCTGCAGACGCTGTCGCCGGAACTGGGTTTCCTGCGCGTGTTCCAGTACATCACCTTCCGCGCCGTGATGGCCGCGATGACGGCGCTGATCATCGGCATCGGCATGGGGCCGTTCGTGATCCGCAAGCTGCGCGAGCTCAAGATCGGCCAGCCGATCCGCGGCTACGGCATCGAGACCCACCTGGCCAAGAGCGGCACGCCCACCATGGGCGGCGTGCTGATCCTGCTGTCGATCGCGCTGTCCACACTGCTCTGGTTCGACCTGTCCAACCGTTTCGTCTGGATCGTGATGCTGGTCACCTTCGGCTTCGGGGCCATCGGCTGGGCCGACGACTGGCGCAAGGTCGTGCGCAAGGACCCCGAGGGCATGCGCTCGCGCGAGAAATACCTGTGGCAGTCGCTGATCGGCCTGGTGGCCGCGCTGTCGCTGGTGTTCGCGATCTCCGAGAACTCCAACGAGCGCGTCGTGGAGCTGTTCCTGGGCTGGGCGCAGTCCGGCTTCGACCTGAGCCTGCCGCCCAAGGCCGGCCTGCAGGTGCCCTTCTTCAAGGAGGTGACCTACCCGCTGGGCGTGCTGGGCTTCGTGGTGCTGACCTACCTCGTGATCGTGGGTTCCAGCAACGCCGTGAACCTGACCGACGGCCTGGACGGCCTGGCCATCATGCCCGTGATCCTGGTCGGCTCGGCGCTGGGCGTGTTCGCCTACGTGACGGGCAACACGGTGTTCGCCCGCTACCTGCTGCTGCCCAACATCGTGGGTGCCGGCGAGCTGCTGGTGTTCTGCGCCGCGATGTCGGGCGCGGGCCTGGCCTTCCTGTGGTTCAACGCGCACCCGGCCCAGGTGTTCATGGGCGACGTGGGCGCGCTGGCACTCGGCGGCGCGCTGGGCACCATCGCCGTCATCGTGCGCCAGGAGATCGTGCTGGCCATCATGGGCGGCATCTTCGTGGTCGAGGCGCTGTCCGTGATCCTGCAGGTCGGCTGGTTCAAGTACACCAAGCGCAAGTACGGCCAGGGCCAGCGCCTGCTCAAGATGGCGCCGCTGCACCACCATTTCGAGAAGAGCGGCTGGAAGGAGACGCAGGTCGTCGTGCGTTTCTGGATCGTGACCATGCTCCTGTGCCTGATCGGGCTGTCCACCTTGAAGCTGCGCTAGAGCACCCGACATGAAGCACCTCCAAGACCTCTCCGTGCTGATCCTGGGCCTGGGCGCGTCCGGCCTGGCGATGGCGCGCTGGTGCGCCACGCATGGCGCGCGCGTGACCGTGGCCGACACGCGCGAGGCGCCGCCGCAGCTGGCCCTGCTGCAGGCCGAACTGCCCCAGGTGCGCTTCGTGGCAGGCGCCTTCTCGGCCGCGCTCGTCGAAGGCCAGGACGTGCGCGCGGTCTACCGCTCGCCCGGCCTGTCGCCCACGCAGCTGGCGCCGGTGCTGGACGCCGCGCGTGCGATCGGCCTGGCGGTCGGCGGCGAGCTGGACCTGTTCGCGCAGGCGCTGCACGACCTGTGCGAAGAGAGCATGGCCGCCACCGAAGGCGCGGACGACGCCGACGCCACGGGCGGTGAGGAGCTCCCTGAGGACGATGCGACCGGCGAACCTGCCGCGGCCAGCGAGCCCGCCGCAGGCGCTGGCGCGGCCGTCGCCACCGAGGTGGTGGCCGAAGGTCCGCTTGCCGAAGACCAGCCCGCCGAGGACGGCGCGTCCGCCGACCCGGCGCCCGCGGAAGCTGCACCGGCCGCGCTGCCCGACGACGACGAGGCACTGCCTCCGATCGTGCCGCCGCCGGTCGAGACCGGCTACCGCCCGGCCGTGCTGGCCATCACGGGCACCAACGGCAAGACCACCGTGACCTCGCTGACCGGGCAACTGGTCGCGCGCGCGGGCAAGAGCGTGGCCGTGGCCGGCAACATCGGCCCCACGCTGCTGGACACCCTGGCCGCGCGCATCGCGGCCGACGACCTGCCGCAGGTCTGGGTGCTCGAGCTGTCCAGCTTCCAGCTGGACGCCTGCAGCCGCTTCGAGCCCACGGCCGCGACCGTGCTCAACCTCACGCAGGACCACCTGGACTGGCACGGCAGCATGGCCGCCTACGCCCAGGC
>DATKFT010000090.1:0-3479 GCA_035544335.1 Pseudorhodoferax sp. | reverse complement strand
CCAGGGGTTCGGCCGGACGACTGGTAGGTGCTGGCAAGGCGCCGTGCCAGCGAAGCTGCGTGGCCATGCGCATCGCCGAAGAGATGCTCGATGACCGTCATCCGCCTCAAGCAGTGGCCGACCAGGAACTCGACCGTCATGCCGACGCCGCCGTGCAACTGCACGGCGTGCTGCGTGATCGCCACGCCGTGGCGGCCCACGAGCATCTTGGCGCGCTCCAGTTCCGCGCCGCGCCGGTCAGCATCCTGCTCCTCCAGCGCCAGCAGTGCGCCCAGGGCCGCGCTGCGCACCATCTCGAGCGCCACCTGCATTTCGGCAACACGGTGCCGGACCGCCTGCTTCTGGCCGAGCGTGCGGTCGAACTGCTTGCGCAGCTTGACGTACTCGATGGTCTGCGCCATGGCCAGCTCGCAGACACCCACCGCCTCCGCGCACACGGCGGCCATGCCGAGCTGGTGGGCCGCCTCCACCGCGGCGAGAGCGCTCCCATCCGCCGCGTCCAGCCTCTGCGCCCGGGCACTGTGCAGACGCAGCTGCGCCACGGGCGTGCCATCGATCAGGCGCCGGTCGTCGATCTGTACGCCGGGTCCGTCGGGCTGCACGACGAAGAGCCCAGGCTCGCCTGCATCCGTGCGCGCGGTGACGACCAAGGCCTGGGCGGTGGCGCCGTGCAGCACGTTGGTCTTCGCGCCATCCAGGATCCAGTGCGCGCCTTCGGTGCGCGCCGTCGTCTCGATCCAGGACATCGCGTGGCGGCCGGCGGCTTCCGCATGCGCCCAGGCGATCAATGGCGCACCCGCGAGCAGGCGCGCGAGCTGCGGGCTGCGCTCTGCGGCGCCGCTGGCGGCCAGCAGACCCCGCTGTCCGACCAGCAGCGCCAGCAGCGGCTCGACGGACAGGGCGCGGCCGATCTCCTGCATCACGGGCAGCAGGGACACGGGCCGCTGCGCAAGCCCCCCCATGTCTTCGGGCAGCAGCAGCAGGCCGAGGCCGAACTCCTGCAGCTTGGCCCACAGGGCCGCGTTCCACCCCGGCCCGTCGCCCGCCAACGCCCGCTTCGGTGCGGGCGTCGATTCGGCGGAGAACAGGCGGCGCAGGCTGTCCTGCAGCTGCTGCGCCTCGGAATCCAGCTCGACGTTCATGCGCTCGCCTCCTGTTGCACGCCCGACGGCCGGAACACCGGCACGGCGGCCCCGTCCTCGGCCGGCACGAAGGCAAGCTCCACCGGCATCCCGACGCGGATCCGGTCCAGGTCGGCCGCGACGAGGTTCGTCAGCACCGTGACGCCCTCGTCCAGCGTGACATAGGCCAGCGCGTAGGGAATCTTCACACGCCGCATCACGCTGTAGCTGTAGACCGTGCCACCGCCCGCCGCCGCCTTCAAACCGGTGCTGGCGCTGAAGCAATGCGGGCACAGGGCGCGTGGGTACCAGAAGACCTTCTCGCATGCCTGGCAATGGCCGAGCATGAACCTGCCTTCGCGCGCCGCCGCCCAGAAGCCCTGGCTCTCCGGGCTGAGGATCGGGCTGGGAAGTGCCTTGGCCGGCGCCTGCGCGTCTGTCGTGTCGGCCATGTCAGCCCCTTTCCATGATGAGGGTTGCACTTGCATGGCGCGTGGCCATCGATCCACCCGTGCCGTGCGCCAGCGCGAGTTCGCAGTTGGGCACCTGGACTGCAGGATGCGCCTCGCCTCGCAGCTGGCGAACAGCCTCGATCACCTTGGTCATGCCGCCGCGGTTGGCCGGATGGTTGTTGCACAGGCCGCCGCCGTCCGTGTTGACCGCCAGCTTGCCGACGCCCGAGATCAACTGGCCATCGGAGACGAAGGCACCGCCCTTGCCCTTCTCGCAGAACCCCAGGTCTTCGAGCTGCAGCAGCACCGAGATCGTGAAGCTGTCGTAGATGGACGCGTAGCGGATGTCGCTGGGCCGGATGCGCGCCTGCGCGAAGGCAGACGCGCCGGAGAAGCGGCTTGCGGTGTACGTGAGGTCGATGCGGCCGGCATCCTGCCCCTTGTAGGCCTCGCCGGCGCCGATCAGCTTGACGAGCGGGCGCTTCAGCTCGCGCGCGACGTCTTCGCCCACCACGACGAGTGCGCCGCCACCGTCGCTGACCACGCAGCAATCGAGCCGGCGCAGCGGGTCGCTGATGACCGGAGACGCCAGCACATCGGCGACCGTGACCGGCTCGCGCATCATCGCGTTCGGGTTGTGCCTGGCGTGCTGCGAGGCCGCGACCCGGATCCATGCCAGTTGCTCTGGCGTCGTGCCGAACTCGTGCATGTGTCGCATCGCGCACAGCGCGTACATGCCGACCACCGACGCGTCGAACGGCCGCTCCCATTCCAGGTCCGGCTGGTCGGGTGCCAGCGAGCGCTTGATCGTGCCGCCGCCTGCCATCTCGCTGCGCGGGCGCCCGGCCAGGGTGATGAGTGCGACCCGGCATTTGCCGGCCGCGATGGCCTGTGCCGCATGGGCGACATGGATCAGGTAGGAGGAGCCCCCCGTCTCCGTGGAGTCGATGTGCCGAGGCCGGATGTTCAGGTAGTCGGCCATCGACAGGCAACCCAGGCCCGGCGCGTCGCCCGCGCAGAAGTAGCCGTCCACATCGTCCTTGGTTAGGCCGGCATCCTCCAGCGCCCCCCGCGCAACCTCGGCGTGCAACTGTGCGACGGTCTTGTCGGGTGCGTGCCGCAGCGGGTGCTCGTAGGCGCCTGCGATGCAGGCCAGGGCTTCGCGCTTCATACCGGATCCCATGCGAACACCTCCTGCGTGCGCTCCAGCGGAACGAGACTGGACTTGAGCGCGGGCATGCCGTGCTCTGCCAGCGCCTGCGGCGTCCATCCGCCATCGCGGTGCACGCTGCGCACCGGCCGGCTCTGGCTCAGCAGCATCACCTCGTGCATGCGGCTCGCAAACACCTGACCGGTGATTCCGTTCGCTGCATCCGACGCGAGGTACACCGCGAGCGGTGCCACCTTGTCGGGGGTCATCTGCTGCAGCTTCTGCATC
The DNA here is from genome assembly GCA_035544335.1 of Pseudorhodoferax sp. Classification (GTDB taxonomy): domain Bacteria; phylum Pseudomonadota; class Gammaproteobacteria; order Burkholderiales; family Burkholderiaceae_C; genus Pseudorhodoferax. Next base: position 468 of record DATKFT010000090.1, on the reverse strand, counting down.
CGCGCTTCCTGTTCGGGGGTCTCCACCGGCACCGCGCCGACCATGCGGCTCCACGCGAAGGGCGAGATGCAGTTCGAACGCACGTTGAAGCGCTGCATGTCGATGGCGATGCAGCGCGACAGCGCCGCGATGCCGGCCTTGGCAGCCGCGTAGTTGGCCTGGCCCATGGCGCCCACCAGGCCGGAGGTGCTGGTCATGTGGACGAAGGCACCCTTTTGCTGCGCACGGAAGTGGTCTGCGGCGGCGCGGCTGACGAAGAAACTGCCGTTCAAGTGCACCGCCAGGGTGGAGGTCCACGGGTCCGGCGACATCTTGTGGAACATCGCGTCCCGCAGGATGCCGGCGTTGTTGACGACGATGTCGAGACCGCCGAAGCGCTCCATCGCGGCGCCGACGATGCGCTGCGCGCCTTCCCAGTCGGCCACGCTGTCGGTGTTGGCCGCCGCCTCGCCTCCCGCGCGCGCGATG
>DATKFT010000089.1:0-2526 GCA_035544335.1 Pseudorhodoferax sp. | reverse complement strand
CATCACGCGCGGGTTGCGCGTGGCGATCGCGGCCGACAGGCCGTAGCGCGTGTCGTTGGCCTGGGCGATCGCATCGGCATAGTCCTCGGCCTCCAGGATGGCGATGACGGGGCCGAAGATCTCCTCGCGCGCGATGCGCGCGCTGGGCGCCACGTCGTCGAACACGGCCGGCGACACGTAGTAGCCGTGCGCATAGGGCTCGCCCTGGAGCGCCTCGCCGCCGCACAGCAGCCTGGCCTCCTGCTTGCCGACTGCGATGTAGGACAGCACGGTCTCCAGCTGCTTGGCCGTGGCCAGCGGTCCCAGGTCCATGCCGGGCGTGAGGCCGCTGCCGATCTTGAGCTGCTGCACGCGCGCGACCAGGCGGCGCGTGAACTCGGCCTTGACGGCGCGCAAGACAATCACGCGGCTGGTGCCCGTGCAGGCCTGGCCCGACAGCGAGAAGCCGCCCTTGATGGCCAGGTCCACGGCCTGGTCCAGGTCGGCATCGTCCATCACGATCAGCGGGTTCTTGCCGCCCAGCTCCATCTGCAGCCGCGTGGTCAGGTGCACCGTGCGGTGGATGGCTTCCCCGGCCGCGGTGGAACCCGTGAACGAGATCGCGCGCACGGCCTCGGAGGTGGTGATGACCGGCCCGACGTCGGCCGCGCGGCCCGTGATGAAGTTCAGCACGCCCTTGGGCAGGCCGGCCTGCACCAGGGACTCGGCCAGGCGCAGGCCAGCCAGCGGCGCGTCCGAGGAGGGCTTGAACACCACGGTGTTGCCCGTGATCAGCGCCGGCGCGATCTTGCGCGCCGGGATGGAGACCGGGAAGTTCCAGGGCGAGATGACCGAGACCACGCCCAGCGGCTCGCGCTGGGTGTAGACCGTCATGAGCGGGTCGTCCTGGGGGAAGGTCTCGCCGCCCAGGGTCTGGCCCTCGACGGCGTAGAAGCGCAGCGTCTGCGCCGAGCGCAGGAACTCGTCCTTGGCCAGCGCGACGGACTTGCCCTCCTCGCGCGAGAGTTCCTCGGCAAAGCGCGCGGCATGCGTCTCCAGGTAGCTGGCGGCTTCCTGCAGCATCTTGGCGCGCTTGCCGATGGGCGTGGCGCGCCAGCCCTCGAACGCCGCCGACGCGGCCGCGACCGCGGCCTCCGCGTCGACCGGCCCGGAGGCCTGGAAGCGGCCCACGGTCTCGCGCGTGTCGTGCGGGTTGGTGTTGTCGAACGTGCGTCCCGCGCGGGCGCGGACCCATTCGCCCTGGATGTGGTTCAGGAACTCTTCGGTGGGGGCGGACATGGTGGCGCTGCTCTCCGCCTCAGGCTGCGAGCTTCAGGGCGGGCAGGTCCTGCGCCACGTAGTCGTGGTACAGCGCGGTGGTGTAGAGCAGGCGCATCTGGGCGCCGATCTCGCAGATCCGCAGGCAGCGCTGCTGCAGCGCGGGCGTGTTCGCATGCTCCAGCACGATCTGGTAGCCGCGCTCGCCGTGGATCTCGTCGGACACGATGTGCAGGTCGAAGAACTCGACCTCCTCGTCCGTGAAGCCGTACTTCTCGCGCAGCGTGGGCGTCTGCTTGCGGTAGATCGACGGCACCTGGGACTCCAGGCCTACGACCAAGCCCGCGACGGCCACCACCGGGTCTTCGCGCATGGCCACGGCGTAGCACCAGCTCTGCAGGCCACGCGTGGTGGGCGACATGTTGTCGGGGTCGGTCACGCGCTCGCGCGTGGTGCCGCAGGCCTCGGCGAAGCGGATCAGCAGGTCGGTGTGGCGGTCGCCGCCGATCTCCTCCTCGTACATGTTGGCCAGCAGGAAGTCCTTGGCCTCGGTCATGGTGTCCGGCGTGCGCGCGTAGATGTAGGCCAGGTAGTCGGCGAACGGGCCCACGTAGTGGTAGTGGTTCTCGGCCCAGCGCGCCAGGTGGGCGCGGCTCAGCTGGCCCGATGCCCAGGCCTGGCTGAAGGGCGCCTTGTTGGCGCTCTTGCCCTTGATGGCCTCTTCGAGGGCGGTACGGAAGGCGTCGCGGTTCATCAGTTCGGTGCTCATGGCGGTACTCCTGCGGAAGGGACGAAGGGATGTGGTGGCGTTTGGAGAATACAGTATACTAAAAACCAAGCGGCGGGCAAGATGGGATCTTGCGGAAAGAGCGGCACGCTGGTTTCCTCCTCTGGGGAAGGCGCCACGGCTGTTTCAAAGCTGGGCTTGCGCCAGCCGCCGCGCTTGAAACGGTATACCAAGGACGTGTCCATGCCCAATGTCGTGCTGCACAAACATGGCCAGCGCCACCAGGACGAGGTGCCAGCGGGCACCAACCTCGTGGTGCGGGCCGGCATCCGCCAATTTCCCTATCCGGCGCTGCAGTACGGCTGCGGCATGGGCAAGTGCGCCAAGTGCGCCTGCCGCGTGCTGCAGGGGGCGGAGCACCTGCCGGCGCCGAACTGGAAGGAAAAGAAGCAGCTCGGCGAGCGCCTGGACGCCGGCTACCGGCTGGTGTGCCAGCTCTGGGTCGAGCACGACATCGAGCTGGCGCAGGACGACGCCGAACC
>DATKFT010000088.1:0-2399 GCA_035544335.1 Pseudorhodoferax sp. | reverse complement strand
AGGGACGCCAGCGGCAGCGTGACCAGGCGCGAGACCCAGAAGCCCACGGCCAGGCCGAAGGGCAGGCACACGACCAGCCCCACGAGCAGCGAGAGCTTCTCGCTGAACAGCAGGTCGCCGCGCCAGTACTGGCTGTAGATCGCCATGGCCCGCGGGCTGTTCTCCTCGTCGTTGTCGTTCAGCGCGCTGAGCTCCTCCTGCACCTGGGCCGGCAGGCTGCGGAAGAAGTCCTGGTAGCGCAGCTCGGAGAAGGCCAGCACGCTGCCGGCCAGCAGGCCCATGGTGGCCAGCAGCGTGCCGGCGATGCACAGGCCCAGGCGGACCCAGATCCGGTCCAGCAGGCCGCCCTGCATGTCGGGCTCAGGCGCCCGCGGCATCGGGCCAGAGCCGGTAACCGATGCCACGCACGGTCTCGATGAGCTCCTCCTGGCCGGCCTGCTGCAGCTTGCGCCGCAGCTTGGACAGATGGGAGTCGATCACGCGGTCCAGTGCATCGCTTTCGGGCAGGCAATGCTCGATCAGGTGGCTGCGCGAGAAGCAGCGCCGAGGCTGCGCGGCCAGGCAGGCCAGCAGCCGGAACTCGGTCAGCGTGAGCGGCAGCGACACGGCCGAGCCGTCGGGCTGGTAGACCAGCGCGGCATGGGCCTGCTGGTCGATCTCGATGCTGCCGATGCGGATCGGCGCCAGGCCGGCCGCGGGCGGCTGCTGCCGCGCGCGCCGCAGCACGGTGCGCACGCGCGCGACCACCTCGGGTGGACTGAAGGGCTTGACCACGTAGTCGTCCGCGCCCAGCCGCAGGCCCAGCAGCTTGTCCACGTCGTCGGCCAGTGCCGTGATCATGATGACCGGCGTCTGGCCGGCGTCGCGGATCGCGCGCAGCAGGTCCAGCCCGTCCATGCCGGGCAGGTGGATGTCCAGCAGGACCATGTCGGGCCGCAGCTGGCGGAACAGCCGAAGCGCCTGTTCGCCGTCGCCGACCTGCTGGGCGCGCATGCCGTCGCGCTGCAGGTAGGCGGTCAGGATGCTGGCGATGCCGGGCTCGTCTTCGACCACGAGAACCAGCGGGCCGGGCGGGGAGGAGGGGGTGTTCATGTCGGGATCGGCCAGAAAGACCTTGGCGCCGCTCCTGCAGGGGGCGGCCGGCAGGCCTGCGCAGCGGATGCTACTGGATTGCGCGAAGCCTGCAATTCCATGCGTCTCCACGCGTTCTCCATACAGTTTGCACTGCTGCGCAAGTTTTTCCGTGTTCAATGCACACTTTGCCCGTCGCGTGGCCTGCCGCTCTCCCGCGACCTGCACGAACCCCGACGCGCGTGATCCGCACCACCGTTCTTCCCCTTTGTCTTGCCACGGCCGCCCTGCTCGGCGGCTGCGCAGCGCCCAACGCCGAGCGGCCCGTGCCGCGCGAGACGGTGCAGCTGCCCGCCCAATGGAACCAGCCTGCGCCTCCCGGCGCTGCGCCGGCCGAGCTGCGGGGCTGGTGGAAGGCGTTCGGCGACCCCGTGCTCGACGGGCTCGTGCAGGAGGCGCTGGCGCACAACCTGGATCTGGCCCAGGCACTGAGCCGGCTGCGCGAGGCCCGGCTGCAATCGGGCCGCGCGGATGTGCAGTTCCGGCCCTCGCTGGCCGCCAGCGCACGCACGCTGCAGGACATCGCGGCCGAAGACACCTACTTCCACGCCAGCATCGACACGGTCTGGGAGCTGGGCCTGTTCGGCGCCGCCGAGAGCACGCGCCAGGTCGGCAGGTCCGACGCCGAGGCTGCGCAGGCCGATGCCCAGGGCGTGCGCGTGCTGGTCGTCGCCGATGTGGTGCGCCATTACCTGGACCTGCGTGCCGCCCAGCGCCAGCTGCGGGGGCTGGCGCAGCTGGCCGCGCTCGACGAGCGCAGCGCGGCCCTGGCCGAGGTGCGCGTGCGCACGCAGCTGGGGCCGGCCGACGAGGTGGCCCAGGCCCGTTTGCGGGCCGCCCAGGTCCGTGCTGCTGAGGCCTTGCCGCGCGAAGCCGGTGCGCGCGCCGCGCAGGCCCTGGCGCTGCTGCTGGGCCGTGCCGCCCCCGATCCCGCCTGGAGCGCGGCGCACGCCCCGGCGCCCACGCTGGCGCCGTTCGCGCTGGCCGAGCTGCCGGCCGACCTGCTGCGCACCCGGCCCGACATCCAGACCGCCGAGGCCGGCGTGGTCAAGGCCGCGGCGGTGCTGGGGCTGTCCCGCTCGGAGCTGTACCCGCGCGTCGTGCTGATGGGCTCGCTGCTGTACTCCTACAACATCACGCGCAACCTGCGCACCCGGGTCAGCAGCTCGCCCTTGCTCGGCCCCGTGATCGACATTCCGCTGTTCGACTGGGGCCGGCGCCAGATGCAGGTGCAGGCCAGCCAGGAGGCGCTGAACGCGGCGCTGATC
>DATKFT010000087.1:0-9660 GCA_035544335.1 Pseudorhodoferax sp. | reverse complement strand
TCTGCTGGAGGCCGTGCGCGCCACGCTGCGCGGCCAGGGCGGCCGCGTGGGCTGGCTCGATCCCTCCGTGGCCGAGCCGCCCGAATTCGACGAGGACTGGGCCGCCGTGCTGCTGGACGACGTGCAGCACTACTCGGCCGTGCAGCAGCACGCCGCGTTCAACTGGTTCGTCAACGCCCAGAGCCTGCAGCGCTGGGTGCTGGGCGCCGGCACACTGCCGCCGGCCGATCTGCCGCTGCGCGACGACCTGCGCTCGCGCCTGGGCTGGGGCCATGTGTTCCAGCTGCAGCTGCTGTCCGAGCCCGAGCGCCGCGCCGTGCTGCGCCAGCAGGCCGACGCGCGCGGCATCTTCCTGTCCGACGAGGTGATGGACTTCATGCTGCGGCGCTTCAGCCGCGACCTGGCCAGCCTGGTCCAGCTGCTGGACCATCTGGATGGCTACGCACTGCAGACCCAGCGCGCCATCACCATTCCGTTGATCAAGTCCATGCTGGAGCACACTTGAACCTGGCCCTCTTCGATCTGGACCACACGCTGCTGCAGATCGATTCCGACTACGCCTGGGGCGTCTACACCACCCGCATCGGCTGGACCGACCCCGAGGAATTCGCCCGCCGCAACGACGCGTTCTACGCGGACTACAAGGCCGGCACGCTGGACATCCACGACTACGTGCGCTTCGCCACCGACGCCGTGCGCGCACGTGGCCCCGTGGCGGCGGCCGCCGCGCATGCCGACTTCATGCGCGAGGTCGTGCAGCCCGCGCTGTTGCCGGCCGCGCGCGAACTCGTCGAGCAGCACCGTGCGCGCGGCGACACCCTGGTGCTGGTCACGGCCACCAACGCGTTCGTGACCGCACCGATCGCCCAGGCCCTGGGCATCCCCCACCTGATCGCGGTCGAACTCGAACGCGCACCGCTGGCCGACGGCAGCGGCGACTGGATCACGGGCGCGATCCGCGGCGTGCCCTCGGCGCGCGAGGGCAAGGTCACGCGCATGCAGGCCTGGCTGGCCGAACGCGGCCTCACCTGGGATGCGGTGCACTGCACCTTCTATTCCGACTCCATCAACGATCTGCCGCTGCTGGAGAAGGTCCAGGTTCCGGTGGCCACCAATCCCGACGACCGCCTGCGTGCCATCGCGCAGGCGCGCGGCTGGCGCATCCTGGACCTGTTCGAAAAAATCACATGATCAAAAAACTCATCGACAAGCTGCTGGGCAAGGGGCCCGCCGCCAGCCCCGGCCGCCCCAAGTTCGGCAAGCGCCAGGAGATCGCGGCGGAGGTCCACAAGATCGACGTCAACCTCGTGGACGAGCGCGCGGCCAACGTCGTCAACACACTGCAGCAGGCCGGCTACGAGGCCTACATCGTGGGCGGCGCCGTGCGCGACCTGCTCGTGGGCCTCAAGCCCAAGGACTTCGACGTGGCCACCAACGCCACGCCCGAGCAGGTCAAGGCGCTGTTCCGCCGCGCCTTCATCATCGGCCGGCGCTTTCGCATCGTGCACGTGGTCTACGGCCGCGGCCGCGAGCACGAGGTCATCGAGGTCTCCACCTTCCGTGCCTACCTGGACAACGCCGCCGCCGAGCAGGTCGCCGGCAACGAGCGCACGAGCAAGAACGCGCTGGCCGGCATGCAGCATGCGGTGGACGCCACGGGCCGCGTGCTGCGCGACAACGTCTGGGGCCCGCAGGAAGAAGACGCCGCACGGCGCGACTTCAGCATCAACGCGATGTACTACGACCCCAAGCGCCAGATCGTGGTGGACTACCACGACGGCCTGAAGGACGTGCGCAACCGCAGCATCCGCATGATCGGCGACGCCGCCACGCGCTACCGCGAAGACCCCGTGCGCATCATCCGCGCCGTGCGCTTCGCGGCCAAGCTCGGCGCGCTGGGTTTCAGCATCGAGCCCAAGACCGCTGCGCCGCTCGTCAAGTCGCAGCAGCTGCTGGCCGATGTGCCGCAGAGCCGCCTGTTCGACGAGATGCTCAAGCTGCTGCAGACCGGGCATTCCATCGCCACGATCGAGACGCTCAAGAAACTGGGCCTGGCCACCGGCATCTACCCGCTGCTGGACCTCGTGGTCGAGCGCGCCGAACACCCCTTCGTGCGCGCCGCGCTGCAGGACACCGACCGCCGCGTGGGCGAGGGCAAGCCCGTGGCGCCCAGTTTCCTGTTGGCCTGCGTGCTGTGGGCCGACGTGCGCGACGGCTGGAAGAACCGCGTCGAGCACAAGCGCCAGCCGCCGCTGCCGGCGCTGCACGACGCGATCGAGGACGTGTTCAACGCGCGCATCGGCGACGTCTCGGGCCGTGGCAAGCTGGCCGGCGACATGCGCGAGACCTGGACCATGCAGCCGCGCTTCGACAAGCGCACGGGCAGCGCGCCCTGGAGCCTCATCGAGCAGCCACGCTTCCGTGCCGCGTTCGACTTCATGCGCCTGCGCGCCGACGTCGGCGAGGTCGACGAAGCGCTGGCCGAGTGGTGGCAGGAGTTCAGCCAGGCCAGCGACGAGCGCCGCCAGGACCTGCTCGACCAGGCCCGCGAGGAGCAGGGCCGCTCGCGCGCGCGTGTGGTGAAGGGCCCGCGCCGCGCGTCCTCGGACACCGCGCCGGCCGCGTCTGGCGCCGAGGCCGACACCGACACGGACACCGACACGCAGGTGCCGCCCGATGGCGAGGCGCCTGCCGCCAAGAAGCGCCGGCGCCGGCGCAAGCCGGCCGGCGAGCGCGCCGCCGCCGCACCGGCGTCCACCGCCGCCTCCGGCGAATCCTCCTGAGCGGAGCGGCCATCCCCGCCACGCCCACGTCCACGCCTGCCCCCGCGGCGGTACGGGCCTTCATCGGCCTGGGCGCCAACCTCGGCGATGCGCAGGCCGCCCTGCGGTCCGCGCTGGCCGCGCTGGACCGGCTGCCGGACACCCGGCTGCTGCGCCAGTCCTCGCTGTACCGCAGCGCGCCCGTGCAGGCGCAGGGCCCCGACTTCATCAACGCCGTCGCCGAACTCGCGACCGGGCTGGCGCCGCTGGCGCTGCTCGCGCAGCTGCAGGCGCTGGAGCTGCAAGCGGGGCGCGAGCGCCCCTACCGCAATGCGCCGCGCACGCTGGACCTGGACCTGCTGCTGTACGGCGATGCGTGCATCGATCTGCCCGAGCTCACGGTGCCGCACCCACGCCTGTCCGAGCGCGCCTTCGTGCTCGCGCCGCTGGCCGAGATCGCGCCCGGGCGCGTGCCGGCAGACCTGCTGCAGGCCGTGCTGCAGGTGCAGCGCATCGAGCGCATCCCCGGCACCGCGGTGCCCGGCGTCTAGACCGCCCTCGGCACCGCAGACCTGCGCGCCAGCCCTGCGCGCACCGCATATGCACATGCGGAAATCGCCCTTGGCGGCCCGGTGCCCGGCACAACAATGCGGGCCCCGCAAGAACTTGGCCGCAGGAGATCCCTTGGCAACCACCACCCCGCGCATGGCCCTGGGCGCCGTGCTCATGGGCACCGGCAACCACCTGGCCGGCTGGCGCCATCCGCTGGCGCGCGCCGACGGCTCGCACGACATCGCCTTCTTCCAGCACCTGGCCCGCACGGCCGAGGCGGCCTGCTTCGACATGGTGTTCCTCGCCGACTCCGTCGGCATCCGCGAGCGCGGCGGGCCCGACACGCTGGCGCGCTCGCACCACATCGCCCAGCTCGAACCGCTCACGCTGCTGTCGGCGCTGGCCGTTTCCACCGAGCGCATCGGCCTCGTGGCCACCGCCTCGACCACCTACAACGAGCCCTACCACGTGGCGCGCAAGTTCGCCTCGCTGGACCACATCAGCCGCGGGCGCGCGGGCTGGAACGCCGTGACCTCGTTCACCGACAGCGAGGCCGTGAACTTCAACCGCGACAAGCACCTCGCGCACGACCTGCGCTACGCGCGCGCGCGCAGCTTCGTGGACATCGTGTGCGGCCTGTGGGACAGCTGGGACGATGACGCCTTCGTGCGCGACAAGGCCAGCGGCATCCACGTGGACACGGCCAAGATGCACTACCTGCAGCACCGCAGCGAACACTTCGGCGTGCGCGGCCCGCTCAACGTGGCCCGGCCGCCGCAGGGCCATCCGGTGCTCGTGCAGGCCGGCGCGTCCGAGGACGGCCAGCGCCTGGCCGCCGAGACCGCCGAGGTGGTGTTCTGCGCGGCCGACACCCTGGACCAGGCCCGGTCCTTCCGCACGGCGCTGCAGCAGCGCACGGCCGAAGCCGGCCGCGATCCGGCGCTGTTGCGCGTGATGCCGGGCATCTACGTGGTCACCGCGCCGACCGAGGCCGAGGCGCAGGAGAAGCAGCAGGCCCTGCTGGAACTCGTGCACCCCGCGATTGGCCTGGCCCAGCTGTCCAGCATGATCGGCTTCGACCTGTCGCCCTATCCGCTGGACGGCCCGCTGCCCGACATCGTGGGAACGCAGGGCCACCAGAGCCGACAGCGCCTGCTTGTCGAGCAGGCCCGGCGCGAGGGCTGGAGCATCCGGCGGCTGTACCAGCAGGTCTCCAGCGCGTTCGGGCACAAGGTGCTGGTCGGCTCGGCGGCCCAGGTGGCCGACGAGCTCGCGCACTGGTTCGAGGCCGGTGCGGCCGATGGCTTCAACATCATGGCGCCCTACCTGCCGGGCGGGCTCGAGGACTTCTGCCGCCTGGTCGTGCCCCGGCTGCAGCGCAGCGGCCTGCTGCGCAGCCGCTACGAGGGCACGACGCTGCGCGAGCACCTGGGCCTGCCGCGGCCGCGCAGCCGCTACGCGGCCTGAGTTCTCCGCGCGACCAGCCCCCTGCGCAGGGGCCGGTGCAGGCCGCGCTCAGCTCTCCTGGAAGGCCACGCCGCGCACCTTGCGGAAGGCCGGCATCAGCAGCATCAGCAGCAGGCCCGCGGCCACGAGCAGGAACGCGAGGCTGATCGGCCGCGCCACGATCTCCATGGGGTCGCCCTGGGCGATCAGCATGGCGCGGCGCAGGTACTCCTCGAACATTGGGCCCAGGATGAAGCCCAGCAGGAAGGGTGCGGGTTCGCAGTCGAACACGTAGAACAGGTAGCCCATGAGGCCGAAGGCGGCGACCACGAGGATGTCGAAGCTGCTGTTGTTCAGGCTGTAGGCGCCCAGGCAGCAGACCAGCACGATGGCCGGGAACAGCAGCCGGTAGGGCGCCGACAGCAGCCGGATCCAGATGCCGATCAGCGGCAGGTTCAGCACCACGAGCATGGCGTTGCCGATCCACATGCTTGCGATCACGCCCCAGAACAGCGTGGGCCGCTCGGTGATGAGCTGCGGCCCCGGCGCCACGCCCTGCACCATGAGCGCGCCCACCATGAGCGCCATGACCGCGTTGGAGGGGATGCCCAGCGTCAGCAGCGGGATGAACGAGGTCTGCGCGCCCGCGTTGTTGGCCGATTCGGGCGCGGCCACGCCTTCGATGGCGCCCTTGCCGAAGCGCCCGGGTTCCTTGGCCAGCTTCTTCTCGAGCGAGTAGGCCGAGAACGAGGCCAGCAGCGCGCCGCCGCCGGGCAGCACGCCCAGCAGCGAGCCCAGCGCGGTGCCGCGCAGCACGGGCGCCACGATGCGCCGCAGGTCGGCCCGGTCCAGCCACAGCCGCTGGATCCGCGTGCGGTCCACGGTCTGCCGCCCGCCCGGCTGCTGCAGGCTCGCGAGGATGTCGCCCAGGCCGAACACGCCCATGGCCACGGCGACGAAGCCCAGGCCGTCGGCCAGCTCGGGCACGCCGAAGGTGAAACGCTTGGTGCTGCCGCTCATGTCGGCGCCCACGATGCCCAGCAGGAGGCCCAGCGCGACCATGGCCACGGCCTTGAGCACATCGCCATTGGCCAGCACCACGGCCGCGATCAGGCCGACCAGGATCAGCGAGAAGTACTCGGCCGGGCCGAAGCGCAGCGCCGCGGCCGACAGCGCCGGCGCGAACAGCGCGATCAGCACCGTGGCCACGCAGCCCGCGAAGAACGAACCCAGCGCGGCCGTCGCCAGCGCCTGGCCGGCGCGACCCTGCAGCGCCATCTGGTAGCCGTCCAGGCAGGTCACGACCGAGGACGACTCGCCCGGCAGGTTCACGAGGATGGCCGTGGTCGAGCCGCCGTACTGCGCGCCGTAGTAGATGCCGGCCAGCATGATCAGCGCGGCCTCGGGGCCCAGCGTGAAGGTGCTGGGCAGCAGCATCGCGATGGTGGCGGCCGGCCCCAGGCCGGGCAGCACGCCGACCAGCGTGCCGAGCACGGTGCCCAGCAGGCAGTAGGCCAGGTTGATGGGCGTGAACGCGACGCCGAAGCCGATCGCGAGGTTGTGGAAGAGGTCCATGTCAGTTGTCGTTTGTGCCGCGCGGTGCCGGGCACGCCCGTGGCGCGCGCGCGCAGCCTGCGAGGCCGTCGGGCGATGGCTCCGGCATGCTCACCCCGGCCAGATCTGGAACGGGATGCCGAGCGCGTAGCCGAAGATGAGCGCCGCCGCCGCGGTCAGGCCCAGGCCCAGCGCGAGCACCTCGCGCCAGCGAAAGTCGGGTGCGGCCGCGCGCGCGCCCACGACCAGCAGCAGCCCCGCGACGACGATGCCGGCGCGGTCCAGCAGCCAGGCGAAGAGCACCACGCTGCCCACCAGCACCAGCAGCGGGCGCGCGAAGAAGGGGCGCGCCGCGGGGCCGGGGCGCAGCAGCGCCCGCAGCGCGATCGCCGTGCCCAGGCCCAGCAGCAGCAGGCCCAGGGCCTTGGGGAAGTAGCCTGGCCCCATCTCGGACACGGTGCCCGTGGTGTAGGACTGGCCCAGCAGCAGCGCCGCGGCGCCGAAGGCCATGAACAACAGGCCGGCGCCGAGATCGGAGGTGCTCGCGATGCGCATCTGACGCTCCTGCGCGTTCAGGCCGGTGCCGCGATGCCGGCGCTGCGGATCACGGCGGCCCAGCGCGCGATCTCGCTGCGCAGGAAGGCCGAGAACTGCTCGGGCGTGTTGGCCACCACCTGGCCGCCCTGGCCCACGATGCGCTCGGTGATGGCCGGCGTGCGCAGCGCCGCGACCAGCGTCTGGTTGAGCTTTTGCACGGCCGCGGCCGGCGTGCCGGCCGGCGCGAGGATGCCGTGCCAGGCCGAGATCACCGCGTCGGGGTAGCCCAGCTCGCGCGTGGTCGGCACGTCGGGCAGCACGGGCGAGCGCTCGTCGGCCGCGACGGCCAGCGCGCGGATGGTGCCGCCGCGCACCTGCGGCAGCATGGCCGGCACGTTGTCGATGTACAGGTCGATGTGGTTGCCGATCAGGTCGTTGAGCGCCGAGGTGCCGCCCTTGTACTGCACGTTCTGCAGTGTGATGCCGGTCGCGCGCTTGAGGTTCTCGACCAGGAACTGCGGCGTGCCGCCGACCACGATGCCGAAGCGCGGGGGCTTTTGTGGCCGGCCCTTGGCCAGCGCGATGAACTCGGCCAGCGTGCGCGCGGGCGAGCTCGGATGCACCGCGATCACGTTCGGCACGCTGGCCAGGATGCCGACCGGCGCGAAGTCCTTGAGCGGGTCGTAGGGCAGGTCGGCGTACAGCGTGGGGCTGGTCACGATGGGCCCGAAGGTGCCGGCCAGCAGCGTGTGGCCGTCGCCCCTGGCACGCGCCACGAGCTCGGTGCCCAGGTTGCCGTTGGCGCCGGGCCGGTTCTCCACGGTGACGGGCACGCCCAGTGCCTCGCTCCAGATCTGCGCGGCCAGCCGCGCCATGATGTCGTTGGTGCCGCCGGGCTGGTAGGTCGCGATGATCTTGATCGGCTTGCCGTTCGGGTAGCTGGTGTCGGCGGCGTGCAGCGGCAGGCCGGCGCTGGCGAGCGCGCCCGATGCGCCGAGCAGGCGCAGGAGATGACGTCGGTGGAGCATGGGAGAGGGCCGTTGGGGGCGGTGAAAGGGCGCGCAGTGTAGGAGCGCACTGCGCGCGGGCTTGCGCCGCTTTCGCATGAACAAATGCGCTGCGCGCACAAGCGCGGCACGCCTGGCGCAACCCTGCGCAGGCCGTTCCACGCGGCGCTGGCGGCAAGCAGATTTCCTGCATAAGCAAGCTACGAAATCGTCGTTCTGCGGACGGCCCCGCGTTCCTAGACTGCCGCCCTCCGACTCTTCGCGCTTCCTGCCATGCCGCATCATTTCCGGTCCCTGCGCCGCCGCGCATCGCTGCTCCTGGCAGGCACGGCACGGACCGCACTGGCGGCGCTCACGGCCATCGCCGCACTCGCCGCGGTCCCGGCCGCACGGGCCCAGACCGCGCCGTATCCGAGCAAGCCCATCCGCCTGGTCGTGCCCTATCCGCCGGGCGGGCAGAGCGACATCGTGGGCCGTGCGATCGCGCAGCCGCTGTCCGAGGCGCTGGGCCAGCCCGTGGTGGTGGACAACCGCGTGGGCGCCAGCGGCATGATCGGCCACGAGCTCGTGGCCAAGGCCGCGCCGGACGGCTACACGCTGCTGGTGGGCAACTCGGCCATGCTGGCGGTCGCGGTCAGCATGATCAGCGACCTGCCCTACGACCCGCTCAAGGACTTCGCGCCCATCATCCGCGTGGGCGGCGGCGCCTACGTGCTGGAGGTCAACCCCCGGCTGCCCGTGCATTCGGTGGCCGATCTGCTCGCGCTCGCGCGCCGCGATCCGGGCAGGCTCAACATCGGCATCGGCGGCCTGGGCAGCCTGCCGCACCTGCTGTCCGCGCAGGTGCAGAAGGTGGCCGGCGTGCAATGGACCACGGTCAACTACAAGGGTGGCGGCCCCGCGCTGCTGGACCTGCTGGGCGGGCAGATCGAGCTCACGATCGACAACGTCTCGTCCTCGGCCGAGTACATCAAGGCCGGCCGCCTGCGGCCCTTGGCCGTCAGCAGCAAGACCGAGCTGTTGCCCGGGCTGCCCACCTTCGAGGAGGCCGGCCTGCGCGGCGTGAGCGCCACATCCTGGCACGGCATCCTGGCGCCGGCCCGCACGCCCGCGGCCATCGTGCAGCGCGTGAACGCGGCGCTGGAGAGCGCGCTGCGCCAGAGCGCGTTGCAGCAGCGGCTGCGCGCGCTGGGCATCGACGTGGCGGGCGGCTCGGCCGAGGACTTCGCCACCTTCATCCGCGCCGAGAACCAGCGCTGGGCCAGCGTGGTCCGGCAGACCGGTGCCCGCATCGACTAGTGCGCGCCGCTCTGCGCGCGCGGTTCCACAACGCGTGCGCGCCGCTCTGCGCGCGTTTCGTTTCCCCACCTGCGCGCCACCGGGCGCGCGTTTCCACCCACGAGAGGAAGCCCGATGGCCATCACCCATCTGAAGCCGCGCGCCGTGCCGCGCGCCACCGACATCGACCCGCAGGAATGGCAGGCCCGGCTGGACCTGGCCGCCGCCTACCGGCTGGGCGCCAGCTTCGGCTGGCACGACCTGCTGGGCACGCATTTCTCGGCGCGCGTGCCGGGCACGAGCGACCAGTTCCTGGTCAATCCCTACGGCCTGTTCTTCGAGGAGATCACGGCCTCCTCGCTGGTCAAGATCGATCTGCAGGGCCGCGTGATCGGCGACAACGGCTACAGCGTGAACCCCGCGGCCGACGTGATCCATGGCGGCATCTACGCGCAGCGGCCCGAGGTGCAGGCCATCTTGCACCTGCACTCGGTGGCCGGTGTGGCGGTGGCCGCGCAGCAGGA
>DATKFT010000086.1:0-10045 GCA_035544335.1 Pseudorhodoferax sp. | reverse complement strand
GCCGTCCTTGGCCTTGCACAGCTCTTCTGTCAAGCGCAGCAGGTTGGTGGAATACAGGGTGGACGACTGCTTGGCCAAACGCGAAGCCAGGTCGGTGTAGCCGACGATGGTCACACCATGGCGCACCACGGCCTGGCCGGGCACCGTCAGCTCACAGTTGCCGCCTTGCTCGGCCGCCATGTCCACGATCACGCTGCCGGGCTTCATACTCTGCACCATCTCGGCGGTGATGAGCTTGGGCGCGGGTTTGCCGGGGATCAGCGCGGTGGTGATGATGATGTCCGCGTCCTTGGCCTGCTCGGCGTACATCTTGCGCTGCGCGGCCTGGAAGCCTTCGCTCATGACCTTGGCGTAGCCGCCGCCGCCCGAGCCTTCTTCCTCGTAGTCCACCTTCACGAACTCGCCGCCCAGCGAGGTGACCTGGTCGGCCACTTCGGCGCGCGTGTCGTTGGCGCGCACGATGGCGCCCAGGCTGGCCGCCGTGCCGATGGCCGACAGGCCGGCCACACCCGCACCGGCGATGAAGACCTTGGCCGGGGGCACCTTGCCGGCGGCCGTGATCTGGCCGTTGAAGTAGCGGCCAAAGGCGTTGGCGGCCTCGATCACCGCGCGGTAGCCCGACACGCCCGCCATGGAGGTGAGTGCGTCCATCTTCTGTGCGCGCGAGAGCGTGCGCGGCAGGCAGTCGATGGCCAGCACGGTGGTCTTGCGGTCCGCCAGCTGCTGCATGAGCGCGGGGTTCTGCGCGGGCCAGATGAAGTCGATCAGCGTGCCGCCTTCGCGCATCAGCGCCACTTCGTCGGGCGTGGGCGGACGCACCTTGAACACGATGTCGGAGCCGGCCCAGAGCGCGGGTGCATCGGCCACGATCTCGGCGCCGGCGGCACGGTAGGCCTCGTCGCTGAAGTTGGCCGCGTCGCCAGCACCGGACTGCACCGACACCTGGAAGCCGAGCTTGATCAGCTTCTCGACGACGTCGGGCACGGTGGCCACGCGTTTTTCGCCGGGGAAGGTCTCCCGGGGGACGCCGATGCGTTGCGGCGGCTGGGTGGAACTGGTTTGCATGAAAGGTCTCCTGAAGCTGATCTGGTGGTCTGGCGGACGCGGGTGCTGCACGCAGATGGCGGTGGGTGCGCAGGCCGGCCCTGGGCCTGCGTTCCTAAGCGGGGTCGTCGTGTGGCGCCGTCCGTGGGACCGGTGCGGGGGGACGGGCGAACACCGTGCCTGGTTTCAGGCGCAGCACCTGTGCCGCGCTGGAGGGGCTCAGCGTGGACACGGCCGCTCTACGCCCTGCAGGGGGTGGCATGGATGGGGTGGGTGACACCGGCAGCAATGCCTGGACCGGATGGCGCCTGCGCCTGACGGCTGTGCGCCATGCGCATCTGCGCGGCCATTGGCGTGGCCGCTGTGCGTGTTTCGCCAGCCTTGGTGGCGGGCACTCCGATCAGCATTGGGGGGTCCCTCCCTCTGGTTGTCGTTGTCTCTGGTGGGGCCGGAGCTTACCCGAGTTCGCCGCGCCCGCAGCCACGGGCCGTGGCGCGCTGGCGGGCCCTAAACTGGCCCCATGTCCCAACGCTTCCAACCCAGTGTCACCGTGGCCGCCGTCATCGCGCGGGACGGGCGCTACCTGCTCGTGGAGGAGCACACGCCCGAGGGCCTGCGCCTGAACAATCCCGCAGGCCACCTGGAGGCCGGCGAAGGCCTGGCCGCGGCCTGCGTGCGCGAGGTGCTGGAGGAGACTGCGCACGCGTTCACGCCCACGGCGTTGGTGGGCGTCTACCAGTCGCGCTTCACGCGGCCCGCCACGGGCGAGTCGATCAGCTACCTGCGCTTTGCCTTCTGCGGCGAGCTCGGCGAGGTCATCGCCGGCCGCAGCCTGGACACCGGCATCGTGCGCACGCTCTGGCTCACGCCCGACGAGATCCGCGGCAGCCAGGCGCGCCACCGCAGCCCGCTGCTGCTGCGCTGCGTCGAGGACCATCTGGCCGGCGTGCGGCATCCCCTGGCGCTGCTGTACACCGACCCGTCCGTGTTCGGCTGAACCCGGGCGCGCACAGGGGTTGGCTGGCACTTTCTAGAATCGGCGCCGTGCGCAAACAACGTGTTGTCGTCGGATTGAGCGGCGGGGTGGATTCCTCGGTCACCGCCTGGCTGCTCAAGCAGCAGGGCTACGAGGTCGTGGGCATCTTCATGAAGAACTGGGAGGACGACGACGACTCCGAGTACTGCTCGTCCAATGTCGACTTCGTCGATGCCGCGGCCGTGGCCGACGTGGTGGGCATCGAGATCGAGCATGTGAACTTCGCGGCCGAGTACAAGGACCGCGTGTTCGCCGAGTTCCTGCGCGAGTACCAGGCCGGCCGCACGCCCAACCCCGATGTGCTGTGCAACGCCGAGATCAAGTTCAAGGCTTTCCTGGACCACGCGATGCGGCTGGGCGCCGAGAAGATCGCGACCGGCCACTACGCGCGGGTGCGCGAGCGCGATGGGCGCTTCGAGCTGCTCAAGGGCCTGGACCCGGCCAAGGACCAGAGCTACTTCCTGCACCGGCTCACGCAGGCCCAGCTGGCCAAGACGCTGTTCCCGGTCGGCGAACTGCACAAGACCGAGGTGCGCCGGCTGGCCGCCGAGATCGGTTTGCCGAACGCGAAGAAGAAGGACTCCACGGGCATCTGCTTCATCGGCGAGCGGCCGTTCCGCGACTTCCTGAACCGCTACATCGCCAAGGAGCCCGGCCCGATCAAGGACGAGCGTGGCCGCGTGCTGGGCCGCCACGAGGGTCTGTCGTTCTACACGCTGGGCCAGCGACAGGGCCTGGGCATCGGCGGCATCAAGGAGAAGGGCGCGCCGCGCGGCGGCGGCGAGCATGCGCCCTGGTTCGTCGCGCGCAAGGACATGGCCCACAACACGCTGTGGGTGGTGCAGGGGCGCGACCATCCCTGGCTGTTGTCGCAGGCACTGACGGCCGGGGACGCCAGCTGGACGGCTGGGCATGCACCGGCACCGGGCGCCTATGCCAGCAAGACGCGCTACCGCCAGCTGGATGCGCCCTGCGATCTGGCTGCGGGTGCGAACGGCGCGTTCGCGCTGTCGTTCGGCAGCCCGCAATGGGCGGTCACGCCCGGCCAGTCGGCCGTGCTGTACGACGGTGAGGTCTGCCTGGGCGGCGGCGTGATCGCAGGCGCCCAGGCCTGAGCGTGCCCCGCCGACCGTGCGCGGCGCCGTGTGCGCTGCTCACTCCAGGCGGATGCCGGCCTCCTTGACGAGCCGGCCCCACTTCGCGCGGTCGTCCACCATGAGCTGGGCCATTTCCTGCGGCGTGCTGGCCGCCGGGCGGATGGCGAGCTTGGCGAAGCGCTCCTGCACCTCGGGGCGCTGGAGCGCCTGCGCCACTTCGGCCTGCAGCCGCTGCACGATGGGCGCGGGCGTGCCGGCCGGTGCTACGAGGCCGAACCAGGCCACGATCTTGATCTGGGGCAGGCCGATCTCGGTCGTGGTGGGCACGTCCGGCAGGGCCGCGAGCCGTGCGGGGCCGGCCACGGCCAGGGCCCGCATGCGGCCACTCTGGACATGGGGCAGGACCGAGGGGGGCGTTTCGATGGCGCCGCTGACCTGGCCGCTGAGGATGGCCGTGGCCGATTCCGCGCCCCCTTTGTACGGCACATGGACGACCTGCGCGCCGGTCTCGCGCCTGAGCAGCTCGGCGGCCAGGTGCGGCGTGGTGCCATTGCCCGGCGAGCTCAGCATCAGCGGCGCGTTGCGCTGTTTGGCTTCCTCCACGAGGTCCTTGACGTTGTGGGCGGCCGACTTGGCGTTCACGACGACCACGAGCGGCATGTCGCCCAGGAGCGAGATCGGCGCGAAGTCCTTGGCCGGATCGAAGCCCAGCCGGGGATAGAGCGCCTCGTTGATGGTCAGGATGCTGCCGGTCGCCAGCATCAGGGTGTAGCCGTCGGCGGGGGCGGAGGCCACGGCGGCGGCGCCGATGTTGCCGCCCGCGCCGGGCCGGTTTTCCACGACCACGGTGGCGTTCATCGTCCGTGTCAGCTGTTCGCCCAGCACGCGCGCCATCACGTCGACGGGACCTCCCGGCACGAAGGGCACGAGGATGCGGACGGGCTTGGCCGGGTAGGCGCCGGCCTGGGCCATGGCGGGGAGCGACAGCAGGGCCGCGCTGGCGAGCGCGGCGGCCGAGAAGAGGCGGCGAGAGGTCATGAGGACTCCGAGGGGCGGGGGACGGAAGGCGGGGATGCAGGGAGACAGGTGAGGGGCAGCCCGCCCGGCGGGCCGGCTGCCTCGGGGGCTACAGGCCCAGCAGGCGGACGGCGTTGCCCTTGAGGATGCCGGGCATGACTTCGGGCTTGAAGCCGGCCGTCTCGAAGTCCCGCATCCAGCGCTCGGGCGTGATGAGCGGGTAGTCGCTGCCGAACAGCACGCGGTCCTTGAGCAGCGTGTTGGCGTACTGCACGAGCTGCTTGGGAAAGTACTTGGGGCTCCAGCCCGACAGGTCGATCCAGACGTTGGGCTTGTGCGTGGCGACCGACAGCGCCTCGTCCTGCCACGGGAAGCTCGGATGGGCCATCACGATCTGCATGTCGGGGAAGTCGATCGCGACGTCGTCCAGGTGCATGGGATTGCTGTAGGCCAGCCGCAGGCCGCCGCCGCAGCGCATGCCCGAGCCGATGCCGCTGTGGCCGGTGTGGAAGATCGCCGGCAGCTTGTGCGCGTTGATGACCTCGTAGATCGGCCAGGCCATCTTGTCGTAGGGGTGGTAGCCCTGCACCGTGGGATGGAACTTGAAGCCCTTGACGCCTTCTTCGTGGATCAACCGTTCCGCCTCGCGCGCGCCCATCTTGCCCTTGTGCGGATCGACGCTCGCGAAGGCGACCATCATGTCGCTGTTGTCACGCGCGGCCTGGGCGATCTCCTCGTTGGGGATGCGGCGCCGACCGAGGTTGGATTCGCTGTCGACCGTGAACATCACGAGCCCGATCCTGCGCTCGCGGTAGTAGGCGACGGTCTCGGCGATGGTGGGCCGGCGGTCGCTGCCGAAGTACTTGTCGGCGGCGCGGTCGTACTCCTCGCCGTAGTTGTCAAAGGGATTGCGGCAGCTCACCTCCGCATGGGTGTGGATGTCGATGGCAATCAGGTTCGCGTGGTCCAAGTCCAGGGCTCCGGTCGCAGGATGAGGCCCGCATGATTCCAGCCGGGAGCGCCGCAGACAGTTAGACGGACAACAGTTGGGAGCAGGGTTAACACGGAGAGTGCCGACCTTGCGGTGGCGCGGAACGCGTGGGCGCCCTCAGGTTCCCAGGGCCTGCAGCGCTGCCATGTCGAGCAGGGTGATGCCGCCGTATTCGGTGCGGATCCAGCCCTGCTCGCGCATGCGTGTGAGCGCCTGGTTGCAGCGTGGGCGCGACACCGAGGCCATGCTGGCCAGCTCCTCCTGCGAGATGCGCAGATGGGGCGACTCCTGGGGGTTGTGCAACGGGTGCAGCAGGCCCGTGAGCGCGCGCGCGACCAGCGCGTCCGCCCCGAGCAGGCTCTGGTCGGCGTCCTTGCCCATGAACCAGTGCAGCCGCTCGTTGATCTGCCGCAGCAGGAACTCGGTGAAGCCGGGCTGGGTGCGGCGCAGCGCATGGAACAGGTCCACGGGCATGAGCGCGACGCGGCTGTCGCGCAGCGCCACGACGTCGGCATTGCGCGGCTGGCCACGGATCAGGGTGCCCTCGCCGAACCAGCTGCCCGTGAGCTGTCCGCCCAGCGAGACGGTGCGGCCGTCGGCCATGGAGACGGACCACTTGAACAAACCGTCGACGACCCCGTACCAGTAGCCCGGCATCTCGCCGCGCCGTCCGAGCGCCTCGCCCGCGGCCACCGCGGTCTCGACGATCTGCGGCCGCAGCGCGTCCTGCACCGGCGCCGGCAGGGCCAGGAACCAGGTCGAGGTCTGCAGCAGGTCGCCGGCGGTGGACGGGCGGCCGGGGGGGCGGGGGCGGCGTGGCATCGGCGGGTTCTCCGTGGGGGCGGGACTGGTGAAAACCCGCGCGCCAATTGTCATCGCGTGAACTGTGGCGGCCGGCCCGGCTGGCAAGAATCGGCCCAGGGATGTCCCCTTTGCACCGATCCAACGCCTGCCTGCCACCATGACCGAAGCCCCGAGTGTCCCCGCCCTGCATGAACCACGCGACGAAGGCCAGGGCCAGCTGCTCTGGACGCCCTCGCGCGAGCGCGTGGCGTCCAGCCGCCTGGCCGACTACCAGCGCTGGCTGGCGCAGCACCGCGGCATCCAGGCCGACAGCTACGAGGCCCTGTGGCGCTGGTCGATCGAGGATCTGGACGGTTTCTGGGCCTCGGTCTGGCAGTACTTCGAGGTGCTGGCGGACGGCCGCAGCGAGCCGGTGCTGGGGCGGCGCAGCATGCCGGGCGCGCAATGGTTTCCGAACGCGCAGCTCAACTATGCGGAGCATGTGTTCCGCAACCGCACGCACGAGCGGCCCGCGCTGCTGGCCCGCGCCGAGAACGCCGCGCCGTGCGAGGTGAGCTGGGCCCAGCTGGAGCGCGACACCGCGGCGCTGGCGGCCAAGCTGCGCGCGCTCGGCATCCGGCGCGGCGACCGCGTAGCGGGCTACCTGCCCAACCGGCCCGAGGCGGTGGTGGCCTTTCTGGCCTGCGCGAGCATCGGCGCGGTCTGGTCGGGCTGTGCACCCGACATGGGCGCGAGCGTGGTGCTGGACCGCCTGCGCCAGATCGCGCCGCGGCTGCTGTTCGCCACCGACAGCTACAGCTACAACGGCACATGCCACGACCGGGCCGCGCAGGTCGCGGCGCTGCTGGAACAGCTGCCCAGTGTGGAGGCCGTGGTGCAGGTGGCCGGCCCGCTGCAGGCCGAGCGCGATGTGGCCTGGCGCGATCGCCTGTCCTGGGCCGAGTGCACCGCGGTCGATGCCGCACCGCGCTACGAGCGCGTGCCGTTCGCGCATCCGCTGTGGATCGTCTACTCCTCGGGCACCACGGGCCTGCCCAAGGCCATGGTCCACAGCCATGGCGGCATCGTGCTCACGCACCTCAAGACCATGGCCTTGCAGCACGACCTGCGCCCTGGCGACCGGCTGCTGTTCCTGGGCAGCACGGGTTGGATCGTCTGGAACCTGCAGCTGGGCGCGTTGCTCACGGGGGCCTCGATCGTGCTGTACGACGGCCATCCGAACTGGCCCGACGCCCAGGCCCTGTGGCGCTTCATCGACACGCAGGGGGTCACGCTGTTCGGTTGCGGTGCGGCCTACCTGGTGGCCTGCATGAAGGATGGACTGCAGCCACGCGCGTTCTGCGCGCTGCGCGATCTGCGCGCCATCAATGCAACGGGGTCGCCGTTGCCCGTCGATGCCTACCGGTGGGTCTATGCGCAGGTCAAGGAGGATCTGTGGCTCGCCTCGGTCAGCGGCGGCACCGACATCGCGTCGGGCTTCGTGGCCTGCGCGCCCTCGCTGCCCGTGCATGCGGGCGAGATCCAGTGCCCGGAGCTCGGCGTCGCCGCCTTCGCGTACAACGAGGCGGGGCAGGCCGTCGTCGACGAGGTGGGCGAGCTCGTGGTCACGCAGCCCATGCCTTCCATGCCAGAGCACTTCTGGAACGATGCCGACGACCAGCGTTACCGCGAGAGCTATTTCGAGACCTTTCCGGGCGTCTGGCGGCATGGCGACTGGATCCGTTTCACGGCCCGGAACACCGCGGTCATCTATGGCCGCTCCGACAGCACCATCAACCGCTTCGGCATCCGCATGGGAACGGCCGAGATCTACCGCGTCGTGGAAGAGTTGCCCGAAGTCCGCGACAGCCTGGTGGTCGACCTCGAGTACCTGGGCCGGCCCTCGTTCATGCCCTTGTTCGTGGTGCTGCAGCCCGGGCTCGTGCTGGACGACGCGCTGACGGCGCGCATCGTGGCGCAGATCCGCACCAAGGCCTCGTCGCGCCATGTGCCCAGTGCGGTCGTGCCCGTGGAGCAGGTGCCGCGCACGCTGACCGGCAAGAAGATGGAGGTGCCGGTGCGCAAGCTGCTGCTGGGCGCCGATCCCGCGAAGGTGGCGAGCCCCGACGCCATGCAGAACCCGGCGAGCCTGGCGTTCTTCGTGCGCTACGCGGCAGAACTGGCGGCGCAGCTGGCAGCGAACCCGGGGCGTTCGGCCGCGTAGCGGCTGCCGGTCGGGCCGCGCGGTGCCATCGCATGGCGCGATCGCGACGCCCGCTGCCCTCAAAAAGAGAAAAGCCCCTGCGCGAAGAGCAGGGGCTTGGGACTGCGTCCGGGGCCGTGGTTCAGAACGGGATGTCGTCGTCCATGTCGTCGAAGCCGCTCGACGCCTTGGGCGCCGGCGCGGGGGCCGCGCGCGGTGCGGGCGCACGGCTGGGCGGCGGGGCGGCCGGGCGGCGCGGCGCCTGCTCGTAGCCCTCGTCGTCGCCCGAGGGGGCGCCGCCGCCCATGCCCTGGCGGCTGCCCAGCATCTGCATCTGGTCGGCGCGGATCTCGGTGGTGTAGCGTTCGTTGCCGTCCTTGTCGGTCCACTTGCGCGTGCGCAGCGAACCTTCGACATAGACCTGCGAGCCCTTGCGCAGGTACTGGTTGGCGATTTCCGCCAGGCGGTCGTTGAAGACCACGTTGTGCCACTCGGTGATCTCGCGCATTTCGCCGCTCTGCTTGTCCTTCCAGCGATCGGTGGTGGCGATCCGCACGTTGCAGACCTGGCCGCCGCTCGGGAAGGTGCGCGTTTCGGGGTCACGGCCCAGGTTGCCGACGATGATGACTTTGTTGACGGATGCCATGGTTTGGTGCCTGTGCTGCCGATGCGAAGAGGGCGAAGGGGGAAAAGGGCGTCGATTGTGCCGCATCGCGGGTTTGGCGGCGAGGCGCTGCGCGCGGGCGCAGCCAGCCGTATCATGGCGGGTTTTCCCGGATGCGCATCTTGAACGACCCCAAGGACGGCTCCTACCTCGCGACGGCGTTGCAACTGCAGCGCATCAGCGTTCGCGGCGCGCGCACGCACAACCTCAAGAACATCGACCTGGACATCCCGCGCAACCAGCTCGTCGTGATCACGGGTTTGTCGGGGTCGGGGAAGTCCTCGCTGGCGTTCGATACCTTGTATGCCGAGGGGCAGCGCCGCTACGTGGAGAGCCTGTCCACCTATGCGCGGCAGTTCCTGCAGCTCATGGACAAGCCCGACGTGGACCTGATCGAAGGCCTGTCGCCGGCGATCTCGATCGAGCAGAAGGCCACCAGCCACAACCCGCGCTCCACGGTCGGCACGGTGACGGAGATCCACGACTACCTGCGCCTGCTGTTCGCGCGGGCCGGGACGCCGTACTGCCCGGACCACGGCCTGGCGCTGTCGGCCCAGACCGTCGCGCAGATGGTCGACGCGGTGCTCGCGCTGCCCGAGGGCACGCGGCTCATGGTGCTGGCGCCGATCGCGCGCGAGCGCAAGGGCGAGTTCACCGAGGTCTTCGCCGAGCTGCAGGCGCAGGGCTATGTGCGCTTTCGCGTCGATGGCCAGGCCTGCGATTTCGACAAGCTGCCCAAGCTCAAGAAAACCGAGAAGCACGACATCGACGTCGTGGTCGACCGCATCAAGGTGCGGCGCGAGGAGGACGGTGCCGCCGGCTTGCGCCAGCGCCTGGCGGAGAGCTTCGAGGCGGCGCTGCGCCTGGCCGACGGCCGGGCCATCGCGCAGGAGATGGATGCTCCGCCCCAGGCCGACGGCACGCCGGGCCAGCCGCGCGAGCATCTGTTCAATGCCAAGTTCTCCTGCCCGGTCTGCGGCTACTCGATCAGCGAGCTGGAGCCGCGCCTGTTCTCGTTCAATTCGCCCGTGGGCGCCTGCCCCAGCTGCGACGGCCTGGGCGCACAGGAGGTCTTCGACCCCACGCGGGTGGTCGCCTTTCCGACGCTGAGCCTGGCCAGCGGCGCCATCAAGGGCTGGGACCGGCGCAACGGTTACTACTTCGCGCTGCTCGAGAGCCTGGCCCGGCACTACCGTTTCGATGTCGAGGC
>DATKFT010000085.1:0-2123 GCA_035544335.1 Pseudorhodoferax sp. | reverse complement strand
GGCGGCTGCGTGGCCAGCCAGGAGGGCGAGGAAATCATCAAGCGCGCGCCCTATGTGGACGTGGTCTTCGGCCCGCAGACCCTGCACCGCCTGCCCGAGCTGCTCAATGCACGCGCCGCCAGGCACAAGCCCCAGGTCGATATCAGCTTTCCCGAGATCGAGAAATTCGACCACCTGCCACCGGCGCGCGTGGAAGGCTCCTCGGCCTTTGTCTCCATCATGGAAGGCTGCTCCAAGTACTGCAGCTACTGCGTCGTGCCCTATACGCGCGGCGAGGAAGTCAGCCGCCCGTTCGAGGACGTGCTGGTCGAGGTCGCGGGCCTGGCCGACCAGGGCGTGAAGGAGGTCACGCTGCTGGGCCAGAACGTGAACGCCTACCTGGGCAAGATGGGCGACACGGCCGAGATCGCCGACTTTGCCCTGCTGCTGGAATACGTGTCCGAGATCCCCGGCATCGAGCGGATCCGCTACACCACCAGCCATCCCAACGAATTCACGCCGCGCCTGATCGAGGCCTACGCTCGGCTGCCCAAGCTGGTCAGCCACCTGCACCTGCCCGTGCAGCACGGCAGCGACAAGATACTCATGGCCATGAAGCGCGGCTACACGGCCATGGAATACAAGAGCACCATCCGCAAGCTGCGTGCCATCCGGCCCGAGATGGCCATGAGCAGCGACTTCATCGTGGGCTTCCCCGGCGAGACCGAGGAAGACTTCCAGAAGATGATGAAGCTCATCCACGACGTGCGCTTCGACAACAGCTTCAGCTTCATCTTCAGCCCCCGCCCCGGCACGCCGGCCGCCAACCTGCACGACGACACGCCGCACGAGGTCAAGCTGCGCCGCCTGCAGGAGCTGCAGGCCGTGATCAACAACAACATCAAGGACATTAGCGACGAGCGCGTGGGCACGGTGCAGCGCCTGCTGGTGGAAGGATTGTCCAAGCGCGATGGCAGCGAACTCATGGGCCGCACCGAGTGCAACCGCGTGGTGAACTTCCCGGGCAACGAACGCCTGATCGGCCAGATGATCGATGTGAAGATCACCGAGGCACGCACCTTCACGCTGCGCGGCGAGGTCGTGGTGCGCCACTGATCCCAACCCGATCCCTGCGGCCCCGGTGGCCCAGCGACCTCTTGCGTAACGAAAGCCCGGCAATGCCGGGCTTTTTGCGTGTAACAGGACGTGAAAACATCCCGGCCACACTGGCCTGGCGCGGGCCGGCCCGCTAGCATCGCGGGTTGCCGCCCTGAGGTCTGTCGGCCTGCATGGCTTTTCCAGCTTCGCTTGCTTGCTATCGATTCCATGAACACCTCCCAGCCCGCCAACGCCCAGGCCATCCTTGAGGGCGAAGCCCTGCATGCCTTCATGGACCAGGCGCACGACCTGCTGCAACAGGAAGATGAAACCAGCCCCATCGCCCCGGCCGAACGCCAGGCGGCCGTCATGGAGCTGCTCTCGCAGCAGCGCTTCGCGCCGGCCACGGTGAGCGAACTGGAGCGTCTGCACGATCTCTGGCTCGACCTGGAACGGCCCGAGACCGCCAACGCCCTGCTGCGCGAGCACCGCGATGCCACGCTGCAGCACCTGCAGGGTGACAACCACCTGCTGGCCACGGCCAGCCTGGCGCTCAGCGACATCCAGAGCCGGCTGCGCTTTGACCGCGAAGGCGGCGTGGCCCTGCTCGCGCCTGCCGCCGATCTCATGGGCCGGCTGCCGCACACCGGCGAGCCCTATCGCTACTGGAATGGCTGGCACTACCTGGCCCGCGAGGCCCAGGCCTGGGAACTGGCCGAGCAAGGCGTGGACCTGCAGCGCAACCACGAGCGCAGCGACCCCGACGGCGAGGCATCCCCCGCGCGCCGCGACGCGCGTGCCAGCCTGCGCAAGGCCGAGCTGGCCCGCCTGCGCGGCGATGTGCCGGC
Source organism: Pseudorhodoferax sp. (assembly GCA_035544335.1). GTDB lineage: Bacteria > Pseudomonadota > Gammaproteobacteria > Burkholderiales > Burkholderiaceae_C > Pseudorhodoferax. The sequence goes on along the minus strand of DATKFT010000085.1, from coordinate 198 downwards.
CACCGTGCGCCATGTGCAGGCCGCCACGGCGCAGTTGGCCCTGGCAGACGCCGACCAGAACGTGGACTTCGACGACTGGCTGCACCTTGCGCGCGAAGTGCTGCCGCTGGCCCCGCAAAGCGTTCCGGCCGTGCTGATGGCGGCGCAGCAGCACCTGGCCCGCACGGAAAGCCCCGCCGCATCGCAGGCGGTGCGCGC
>DATKFT010000084.1:0-5092 GCA_035544335.1 Pseudorhodoferax sp. | reverse complement strand
CCATCCATGCCGTGCTGCCCGAGGAGCGCACGACGCCGGCCGGCCGCTTCGTGGCCCAGGCCGGCCGCAACACCACGCCCGAGGACGTGGTCTGGGTCGACTACGCGGCCGCCGTGTCCATGCACCGCGTGCGCGCCACCGACCCGCGCGAGCGCCGGCTCGAGCGCCTGGCCTCGCCCGATGCGCGGGACAGGCGCATCTCCTACGGCTGCATCAACCTGCCCGTGGCCTTTTTCGAGAACGAACTCTGGCCGGTGTTCCGGGGTGGCCGTGGCATCGTCTACGTGCTGCCCGAGGAGTTGCCGCTGGACCAGGTGTTCGGCCAGCTCTACGACCCCACCGAACGCCACGCCGGCCTGCGCTGAGCACAGGCCGGCGACCGCCCGTCGGCACGCTGCTGTAGGACAAGCGCCTTTGCACTTGTAGTCCCGCGCCTGCATGGCTAGCATGCGGCGCGATGCGAACCCTGCTGCTGCGCTGCACCCTCCTGCTGGCCCTGGGCTGCGCGGCGGCCGCGCAGGCCGCCCCCGCCCGCGCCGCACCCCGGCTCTCGGAAGACGCACTGCAGATGGCCGGCTGGGTGCGGCAGGCCCACGACAACGCGGGCCTGCCGTTCGCGCTGGTCGACAAGAAGGCAGCCATGCTCTACCTGTTCGGCGCGGACGGCCAGCTGCGCGCGGCCTCCCCGGCGCTGCTGGGCGCGGCGCCCGGCGACCGTGGCGCGCCCGACCTGAACCAGCGCGACCTGTCCCGGCTCGCCTGGCACGAGCGCACCACGCCGGCCGGCCGCTTCGAGGCCCAGCCCGGCCGCAACCTGCAGGGCGAGCCGGTGGTCTGGATCGACTACGGCGCCGCGCTGGCCATCCACCGGCTGCGGCCCGGCCCCGCGCGCGAACGCCGCGCCGAGCGGCTGCGCTCGCCCACGCCGGCGGACAACAAGATCTCGCTGGGCTGCGTGGTGGTGCCCGTGGCGTTCTACCTGGAGCAGGTCCAGCCGCTGCTGGGCCAGGGGCGCAGCGTGGTCTACATCCTGCCCGAGACGCGGGCGCTGCAGGCGCAGTTCGGCTGGCAGTGAGCGCGCCGGACGGCCCGGCGCTGCGCAGGCGATGCCCGCCGTGTCCTCACCAGGTTTCGATGTGGGCACGCCGCCGCCCGCTGCGCGCGGGCCGCTCGCGCGCGGCCGACTGCAGGCCGCCCGTGATCCAGCGCCGCGTGTCGGCCGGGTCGATCACGTCGTCGATCTCGACGACGGAGGCCATGCTCAGCGCCTTGCCGTGCGCGTACATCTGGGCCACACGGCGCTCGAACTCGGCCTGCTGCGCCTGGGGATCCGCGATCGCGGCCAGCTCCTTGCGCCAGGCCAGGCGCACCGCGCCCTCCAGGCCCATGCCGCCGAACTCGCCCGTGGGCCAGGACACCGTGAACACCGTGTCCTGGAAGTCGCCGCCGGCCATGGCCATCGCCCCCAGGCCGTAGCCCTTGCGCAGCACGACCATGACCAGCGGCACGCTCAGCGAGGCGCTGCCCACGAACATGCGCGCCACACGCCGCACCTGCGCGGTCTTCTCGGCCTCGGGCCCGACCATGAAGCCCGGCGTGTCGCACAGCGAGACGATGGGCAGGCCGTGCGCTTCGCAGAGCTGCATGAAGCGGGCGGCCTTGTCGGCCGCGTCGGCGTCGATCGCGCCGCCCAGGTGCATGGGGTTGTTGGCGATCAGCCCCACGGGCCGGCCCTCGATGCGCGCCAGCGCCGTGACCATGGCCAGGCCGAAGCCGCGCCGCAGCTCCAGCACCGAACCCGTGTCGGCCACCAGGTCGATGAGCGCGCGCACGTCGTACACGCGCAGCCGGTTCTCGGGGACCGCACGCCGCAGTGCGCGCTGGTCGGCGCATTGCCAGGTGGCCAGCGGGCCCTGGAAGTAGGCGAGGTACTGCCGCGCCGCCGCCGTGGCGGCGGCCTCGTCGTCAACCAGCAGGTCGATGACGCCGTTGGCGCTCTGCACATCGGCCGGGCCGATCTGCTCGGGCGTGTAGACGCCCAGGCCGCCGCCCTCGACCATGGCCGGCCCGCCCATGCCGATGTTGGCGCTGCGCGTGGCGATGATCACGTCGCAGCAGCCCAGCAGCGCCGCGTTGCCGGCAAAGCAGCGGCCATGCACGACGCCGACCACGGGCACCAGGCCCGAGAGCCGCGCGAAGGCCTTGAAGGTCGGGATGTCCAGGCTGGCCACCTTGAACAGCGCCTTGTCGGTGTCGCCGGGCCGCCCGCCCCCGCCTTCGGCGAACAGCACGAGCGGGCGCTCGATCTCGGCCGCCAGCTTGTACAGCCGGTCCTGCTTCTTGTGGTTGAACGATCCCTGGGTGCCGGCCAGCACCGTGTAGTCGTAGGCCACGACCACGGTCTTGGCGCGCTCGGGCCCGAAGTCGCCGGCGTTCACGGTGGCCAGGCCGCCGACCAGGCCATCGGCCGGCGTGCTGCGCTGCAGCTGCTCGGCCGGGTGGCGGCTGCGCTGCGCGGCGAAGGCCAGCGCGCCGTACTCGACGAAGCTGCCGGCGTCCACGAGGTCGGCGATGTTCTCGCGCGCCGTGCGCCCGCCCTGGGCGTGGCGCTTGCGCACGGACTCGGGCCGCGCGGCGTCCAGCGTGAGGCCGTGGCGCGCGAGGGACTCGGCCAGGTCGGCGCGGACATGGTCCAGGTCGATGGGCGCTTCGTCCGCCTCGGCCAGGGCGCCGCCCGCACCGGGTTCGACGAACACGATGGCCTGGCCTGGCTGCAGCACCTCGCCCACCTCGGCGGCCAGGCCACGCACGGTGCCCTGCTGTTCGGCCGTGACCACGTGCTGCATCTTCATGGCCTCGAGCACCGCCACCTGCTGGCCGGCGCGGACCGGGTCGCCGGCGCGCACATCGATCGCGACCACGCTGGCCTGCATGGGGGCCACCAGCGCCACGGTGCCGGCCGGCGCCGCCGCCCGCGCATCGCGCGCCGCGATCGTCGCAGCGTTGTCGAAGAAGCGCCCAGCCGCAGGCGCAGCGGCCTGGCTGGCGAGCAGCTCGGCCAGGTGCGCGTCGAGCCAGCGCGTGGACACCGCGTTGGCCGCCACGTCGGGATGCGCGAGCAGCGCGGACAGAAAGCCCAGGTTGGTCGCCACGCCTTCGATGCGGGTCTCGGCCAGCGCGCGCCGCGCGCGCGCCACCGCATCGGCATGGCTGCCGGACGGCGCATGCACGACCAGCTTGGCCAGCAGCGCGTCGTAGTGGCTGCTGGTGCGGTAGCCGGCATAGCCGCAACCGTCGACGCGCACACCGGGCCCGGACGGCATCTCGCAGGCCGTGAGCAGGCCGGCGGCCGGCAAGGCACTGCCGTCGGCCTGCATGCTCTCCATGTTCACGCGCAGCTCGATCGCATGGCCGCGCGGCGCGGGCAGGTCGGCCTGGCGCAGGCCCAGCTCGGCCAGCGTGGCGCCCAGGGCCACGCGGATCTGCGCCTGCACGAGGTCCACGCCGTAGACCGCCTCGGTGACGGTGTGCTCGACCTGCAGGCGCGGGTTGGCCTCGATGAACACGAAGCGCTCGGCGTGGCCGCGGTCCACCAGGAACTCGAAGGTGCCCAGGCCGCGGTAGCACACGGCGCGTGCCATGCCGAGCGCGGCCGCGGCGATGCGCTCGCGCAGCGCGCTGCCCAGCGAGGGGCTGGGCGCGATCTCCACGATCTTCTGGTGGCGCCGCTGCAGGCTGCATTCGCGTTCGCCGAACTGCACGACCTCGCCCGTGCCGTCGCCCAGCACCTGGATCTCGATGTGGCGCGCATCGGGGACCAGCGCCTCGCAGTAGACCTCGCCGCAGCCGAACGCGGCCAGCGCCTCGGCGCTCGCGCGCGCATGCGCCTCGGCGATGTCGCCCTCGCGCAGCACGGTGCGCATGCCGCGCCCGCCGCCACCCGCGACGGCCTTGACCAGCATGCCGGCGCCATGCAGCGACGCGAAGAAGGCCTGCGCGCCCGCCAGGTCCACGGCGCCCGGGGTGCCAGCCGGCACGGGCACGTGCTGCGCGCTGGCGGCGCGGCGCGCGCTGGCCTTGTCGCCGAACAGGCGCAACACCTCGGCCGAGGGGCCGATGAACACCAGGCCCGCCTTGGCGCAGGCCTCGGCGAGGGCCGCGCTCTCGCTCAGGAAGCCGTAGCCCGGATGCACGGCGCTGCAGCCCGCGGCCCGTGCGGCCGCCACGGTCTGCGCCACGTCGAGGTAGGCTGCGGCACCGTGGCCCGGCAACAACTGCGCCGCGTCCGCGCGCAGCACGTGCAGCGCGCGCGCGTCGTCGGCCGGGTGCACGGCCACGCTGCGCAGACCCAGGTCGGCGCAGGCACGTGCGATGCGGATCGCGATTTCGCCGCGGTTGGCGATCAGGATGGAAGATGCGTTCATGTCGGTCGTGGGGCATGCAGGGCTGCGGCGCCCGGGCGGGGTGCGACCGGTACTGCGGCGTGCAGCTTGCCCACGCGCCCCAAGACCGTTTATCCGAAAAACCACATATCGATCAAATCATGAGAGACATTTATCGAAAATCGGGAATACCCTCTGTTCGAATTTTGTCCCGATGGCGACAGTGAAACGGTGCGCATGCCATGCACCTGTGGTGCGCAAGCGCACCGCGATCCATTCGACCCCACCCTCCCCTCTCGACGAAAGCGCCGGTCCACGCCATGACAGCACGCCAGGATGCCCCTGCCGCCACATGGAAGTTCGCGCAGAAGCGCCAGGCGCTGCTGGCCGCCGCCGCGGACCTGTTCAACCAACGCGGCGTGAAGGGCGCCACGCTGTCGGACGTGGCGGCCAGCGTCGGCCTGGTCAAGAACAGCGTGGCCTATTACTACCGCCGCAAGGAAGAACTCGCGGCGGCCTGCTTTCTGGACGCGATCGCCGACCACCACCGCTTCATCGACCGGGCGCAGGAACAGGCCAGCGTGGCCGCGCGCGTGCAGGCCCTGTTCGGCCAGCTCGCGCAGCGCCTGGCCGCGATCGCCGATGGAACGCAGCCCGCGCTGATGCTGTTCCATGACCTGCGCGCGCTGCCGCCGCCGCACCTGGAGACG
>DATKFT010000083.1:0-17073 GCA_035544335.1 Pseudorhodoferax sp. | reverse complement strand
CGGCCGTCACGCTGTCCATGCTGCTGGGCATCGGCCAGCTCACGGGACGGGGCTGGGTCGTGGCCTGGGGCCACCGCTTCGATGCGATCCGCTTGAACCTGCTGCCCAGCAGCTTGCTGGTCTGTGCCTATGCGGCCGCGCTGCTGGTGGGCGAGGCGCTGGCGGGCGCCGCGGCCTTCGCCTTCCTGTACGGTGCGGGCAACGGCATCGCGACGATCACGCGCGGCGCCATGCCGCTGCTGCTGTTCGACACGGCCCAGTACGGCCGCACCGTCGGCGCGATCCTGCGGCCGGCCTTCCTGCTGTCGGCCGCGGCGCCGGTCGCCGTGGCCTTCGCGCTGCAGCGTCTGGGCCATCTGGGCACGCTGGGCCTGGGCCTGCTCTTCAGTGCGGCGCTGCTGGCCGCCTCGGTGGCGCTGGCGCTGCGGCACCGGGCCGCGGGCAGGCCGGCAGCGGCCTGAGCCCCCAGGGCGCGCAGGCCAGGCTCAGTCCGGCGTGAAGCGCTGCACGAAACGGTCCGCGTCGGCCTGCAGCTCGTAGGTCACGAGCTGGCCGTTCTTGCCATCGGCCAGCCGGTGCGCGGCAAACAGGCTCCAGCGGCCCTGCGGGTCGTAGCTGGGCGGGTCGACCAGCGCGTACATGTGGGGCACGAAGACCTCGTGCGCGAAGACCTGCCGGTCGCGGTTGCGCGGCGAGGGGTAGAGCTTGTAGGTGGGGGTGGTGATGGTCGTTTCGGCCATGGCGCGGGCGCGGATCGGAAAGCTGCATTGTCCGCGCCCTCCTGGCGCCCTGGCGGCCCGCGGTCCTACACCAGTGCGGCGGTGGCCTTCCTATGGTGAGCGCTTGCGGCCCCGCCGCCCCCACCGATCCCACCGAACACGAGAGTGAACCCCATGGCCAAATCCCCCAAGAGTGCGGCACCTGTCCGCGGCACGGCGTCCAAGGCCGCTGCGGCCAGTGCGCACAAGACGGACAGCGGCGCCGCAGCGCCACCGAACGACGCCAGCCAGCCGGCCGCACAGCGCATGGCGCAGGTGCAGGCGCTGGCCGCGGGCATGCCCTTCAACGCCCACAAGGCACAGGAGCACGGCTTTGCCAACGGGATGGCGCCACCGGCCGGGGCGGTCGTGGCGCCCGCCTCGCGGCTGCCGGGCGCGAGCACCCTGTCCGAGGAGAACGGCACGGCCAAGACCGGCAGCGTCGCGCCGGCCGGTGTGAACGCGACGATCGAACCGCTGGACCGCGTGCGCGTGGACGCGCAGGACCAGCCGCTGACCACCAACCAGGGCGTGCGCATCGCCGACAACCAGAACTCGCTCAAGTACGGCGTGCGCGGGCCCGCGCTGCTGGAGGACTTCATCCTGCGCGAGAAGCTCACGCACTTCGACCACGAGCGCATCCCCGAGCGCATCGTGCACGCGCGCGGCTCGGGTGCGCACGGCTACTTCGAGTGCTACGCGCCGCTGGCCCAGTACACCAAGGCCGCGCCGTTCCAGGAGGCCGGCAAGACCACGCCCGTGTTCGTGCGCTTTTCCACCGTGGCCGGCGAGCGCGGCTCCAAGGACACGGCGCGCGACGTGCGCGGCTTCGCCGTCAAGTTCTACACCGACGAGGGCAACTGGGACCTCGTGGGCAACAACATGCCGGTGTTCTTCATCCAGGACGCGATGAAGTTTCCCGACCTCGTGCACGCCGTCAAGCCCGAGCCCCACCACGGCATGCCGCAGGCCGGCAGCGCGCACGACACCTTCTGGGACTTCGTCTCGCTGATGCCCGAGTCCACGCACATGCTGATGTGGGCCATGTCCGACCGCGCCATCCCGCGCAGCTACGCGACCATGCAGGGCTTCGGCGTGCACAGCTACCGGCTGGTCAACGCGGCCGGGGAGTCGGTGTTCGTCAAGTTCCATTGGAACCCCAAGTACGGCACCCATTCGCTGGTCTGGGACGAGGCCGTGAAGATTTCCGGCGCCGACCCCGACTACCACCGGCGCGACCTGTGGGAGCGCATCGAGTCGGGCGCCTACCCCGAATGGGAGCTGGGCCTGCAGATCTTCACCGAGGAGCAGGCCGAAGCCTTCAGCTTCGACATCCTGGACGCGACCAAGATCATCCCCGAAGAGCTGGTGCCGGTGGTGCCGGTCGGGCGCATGGTGCTCAACCGCAACCCGGACAATTTCTTCGCCGAGACCGAGCAGGTGGCCTTTTGCACCGCGCATGTGGTGCCTGGCATCGACTTCTCGAACGACCCGCTGCTGGCCGGCCGCATCCATTCCTACGTGGACACGCAGATCTCACGGCTCGGTGGGCCGAATTTCCACGAGATTCCGATCAACGCGCCGGTCGCGCCCGTGCACAACAACCAGCGCGACGGCATGCACCGCCAGGCCATCCACCGCGGCCGCGTGGCCTACGAGCCGAACTCGCTGGGCGGCGGCTGTCCGTTCCAGGCCGGGGCGCTGCAGGGCTTCGTGTCGGTGCCGGCACGCATCGCCGCCAAGGAAGAGCAGGGCAAGGTGCGGGCCAAGCCCGAGAAGTTCGCCGACCACTACACGCAGGCCACGCTGTTCTACGAGAGCCAGACGCCGGCCGAGCAGGCGCACATCGCCGCGGCGTTCCGCTTCGAGCTGTCCAAGCTCACGGTGCCGGCCGTGCGCGAGCGCATGGTGGCTTCGCTGCGCAACGTCTCCGAGCCGCTGGCCCGCCAGGTGGCGCAGGGCCTGGGCATGCGTGAACTGCCCGCGCCTCTGCCGCGTGCACTGGCCAAGCCGGCCAAGCCGGAGGTGCTGACGTCGCCGGCCTTGTCGCTGCTGGCACGGCCGGGCGACGCGGGTATCCGCGGCCGCGTGATCGCGCTGCTGGCTGCCGACGGCGTGGACGGTGCGTTGCTGGCATCGCAGGCCGCGGTGCTGGCTGGCCGGGGTGCCACGCCGCGCATCGTCGGCCCGCACGTGGGTGCGCTCAACAGCGTGCAGGGCGACGCGGTGCAGGCCGATGCCTCGTTCGAGAACGAGCCAGGCTTCCTGTTCGACGCCGTGGTGCTGCCGCAGGGCGAGGCGGGCATCGCCGCGCTGGCCGCCAACGCGCTGGCGGTCGATTTCGTCAAGGAGCAGTACCGCCACTGCAAGACGCTGCTGGTCTCGGTGGACGCCCGCGCGCTGTTGCACAAAGCCGGTGTACCGGAGCGGTTGGCCGATGGCGGCGCCGATCCGGGGCTGGTGCTGGCCGAGGCCGATGCGGCGGGCGCGCTCGATGTGTTCGTGCAGGCCGTCGCGCGCCACCGCCACCCCGAGCGCGAAACCGATCCGCCGCGGGTGTGAATGCCTGGCCGGCGCCTCAGCCGGCTGCCGCGCGCAGGTAGGCCGGCACCTCGGCCGCCGGCAGCGGCCGGCTGAACAGGTAGCCCTGGAACAGGTCGCAGTCGCGCGCGGCCAGCGCCTGGCGCTGCGCCTCGGTCTCCACGCCCTCGGCCACCACGCGCAAACCCAGTTTGTGGGCCAGCGCGATCACGCCGGCGCACAGGTCGGCGTCGCGCACATCGGTGGCGATCTCGTTGACGAAGACGCGGTCCAGCTTGAGCGTGTCGACCGGCAGGCGCTTCAAATAGGCCATGGACGAGTAGCCGGTCCCGAAGTCGTCGATCGACAGCTGCACGCCCTGCGCGTGCAGGTCGCGCAGGATGGCGATGGCCTGCTCGGGCTCGTCCATCATCATGGACTCGGTGACCTCCAGCTCGAGTTCGCCCGCGGCGATGCCATGGCGCTCCACGCTCTCGCACACGCTGCCCAGCAGGCTGCCGCTCTTGAGCTGGCTGGGCGAGAGGTTCACGGCCACGGACACGCTGCCCAGGCCCTGCGCGCGCCACTGCGCCATCTGCGTGCAGGCCTGTTCCACCACCCACGCGCCGATCTGCACGAGCAGGCCCAGCTGTTCCGCCAGTGGAATGAACTCCAGCGGCGACACGCGTTCCTGGGCCGAGCGGTTCCAGCGCAGCAGGGCCTCGAAGCCGGCGACGGCGCTGTTGATGCTGCGGATCTTGGGCTGGTAGTGCAGCTCGAACTGCCCTGCCGCCAGCGCACCGCGCAGGTCGTGCTCCAGGGCCACGCGGCGCGAGGCGGCGGCACCCAGGTCGGCGCTGTAGCGGCGCACCTGGTCGCGGCCGCGTTCCTTGGCCAGGTACATCGCGGCCTCGGCATGGACCAGCAGCGGCCCTGCACTGTCGGCGTCCTGCGGGTAGGTGGCCAGCCCCGCGCTGGCGGTGGCGCGCCAGGGCTTGCCCAGCAGCAGGTAGGGCTCGGCCAGCACGGCACGCAGCCGCTCGACCTGCCGCAGCAGCTCGGCCGGGTCGCCGCAGGGCAGCACGACGGCGAACTCGTCGCCGCCCGGCCGGGCCAGGCAGCAGCTGCTCGGCAGGGCCTGGCGCAGGCGCTGGGCGGCCTCGCGCAGCAACTGGTCGCCGGCCTCCTGGCCCAGGTGGGTGTTGATGTACTTGAACTGGTCGATGTCCAGCATGACCAGCGCCACCGCCGCGCCGTCGCGTTGGGCCAGGCGCAATTCCAGCGCCAGCTCCTGCTCCAGCTGCAGGCGGTTGGGCAGGCCGGTCAGCGCGTCGGTGATGCGCTGGCGCTCCAGCGTCTGGCGCAGGCGCAGCAGCTCGGTGATCTCGGTCGAGAAGCCGATGATGCCGGTCGGCTGGCCCGGCAGCTCCAGCGGCAGCTTGATCGACCAGTAGTGGCGCTCCTTGCCGTCGGCGCCGATCACGATTTCCTCGCCGGCATGGCGGGCCGAGGTGCCGATCACCTGCTGGTCGGTGGCCGCCAGCTGCTGCGCCACCTGGGCGGGCAGCAGCTCCGCGTCGCTGCGGCCGATGACCTCGGCGGCCGTGCGGCCGTACAGCAGCAAGGTCTTCTCGTTGGCGTAGAGGTAGTTGCCGTGGTGGTCCTTGACGTAGATGTGGGCGTCGATGTTGGACAGCACGGTGCCGAGCAGGTGGTTGCGCTCGACCAGGTGGCCCGAGGCCCAGTTGCGCTGCGTGATGTCGGTGGACAGGCCGCACACGGCGACCACCTGGCCGGCCGCGTCCAGGATCGGCAGCTTGGTGGTGCGAAAGCCGCGCCGCACCCCGTTGTGCAGCCACAGCTCTTCCTCGTCGTGCACGGCCGCGCCCTGTTCGAGCACGGCGCGGTCGTTCATGCGCACGCGCGCCGAGCGCGTGGTGTCCATGAACTGCGCGTCCTGCGCGCCGGCGATCTGCTGCGGTGTGGCGCCATACAGCGCCCGCACGCGCGCGTTGGCGAACAGGTAGCGGCCGGCGCGGTCCTTGATGTAGAGATAGCCGTCGATGCGGTCGAGCAGCTCGGCCAGCCGGTGGTCCAACAGGGGTCCGGCAGGAAAGTGGTTGGATTCCATGGTGTGCGCGGACACGGTTGGGGCTGGGGTCAGGCCAGTGCGTCGCCGAACCGGCTCTGGAAGGCGGCGCAGAACGCGGCCGATCCGGCCAGCGACAGGCTGAACACGCGGCGCGGTGCGCCGCTGCCGTCGGCTTCCTCGCCGAGCTGCAGTTCGGCGTGCCAGTCGCCGCCATCTTCCACGGGCGCCGGCGCGCCGAACTGCGCACTGGACCAGTCCAGCACGGCGGCGATCTCGGCCTCGACCGCGCCGGCCTGCGCGGGCCGCACCGCGGCCATGGCCTCGAACAGGCCGGTGCCGTCCCCGCCCTCGCTGTAGTCGAACAGCAGGAACTGCGGCGTCATGCGCGGTCCTTGTCCGTGCCGGGCGGCAGGGCCGCGGCAGCGGCTGCCGCCGCGGCCCGCAGCTTGTCCTTCTTGCTGGGCCGGTGGCCCTTGATGCCGCCCTGCGGGTCGGGGACATGGGCCGGCGCGGCGTCCCTGGCCTCGAAGCCCGGCACCTGCTCGCGCGGCACGGCCAGGCCCTGGCGCTTTTCGATGAGCCGGAAATGCGCCTCGGCGGCCGCGGGCACGAAGCTCAGCGCCACGCCGCTGGCACCGGCGCGGCCGGTGCGGCCGATGCGGTGCACATGCTCGGTCGGCGAGCGCGCGAGGTCGTAGTTGACGACGGCGGGCAGCTGCACGATGTCGATGCCGCGCGCGGCCAGGTCGGTGGCCACCACCACCTGCACGCGCTGCGCCTTGAAATCGGCCAGCACCTGGCTGCGCTTGCCCTGGCTCAGCTGGCCGTGCAGCGGCTCGGCCGAAAGGCCCGCCTTGCGCAGCTTGTCGGCCACGGTCTCGCAGGCCAGCTTGGTGGCCACGAACACCAGCACCTGCGGCCAGGCTTCCTGGGCGATCAGGTGGCGCAGCAGCTGGGTGCGCCGGGACTGGTCGACCACGATGGCGCGCTGGGCGATGTCGGGCAGCGCGGCGGCCTGCGCCGCCGGCGCCTCGACCTGCGCGGGCGCGCGCAGCAGGCTGTCGGCCAGGGCCTGCACGGCGGGCGGAAAGGTGGCCGAGAACAGCAGCGTCTGGCGCTCGGCGGGCAGTTGCGCCATCAGCGCATCCAGCTCGTCGGCAAAGCCCAGGTCCAGCAGGCGGTCGGCTTCGTCCAGCACCAGCGTGGCCAGGCCGTCCAGCCGCAGCGCGTTGCGGCGCACCAGGTCGAGCACGCGGCCGGGCGTGCCGACCACCATGTCGGCGCCGCCGCGCAAGGCCAGCATCTGCGGGTTGATCGACACGCCGCCGATGGCCCGTACCAGGCGCGGCCGTTCGTGCAGTTCGGCCGCCAGCGCGTGCACGCTGTCGGCCACCTGGGTGGCCAGCTCGCGCGTGGGCACCAGCACCAGCGTGTTCAGGCGCCGCTGGTTGCGCTGGCGCGGTGCCTGTTCCCAGCGCTGCAGCAGCGGCAGCGCGAAGGCGGCCGTCTTGCCCGAGCCCGTGGGCGCGCTGGCGCGCAGGTCGCGGCCTTGCAGCAGCAACGGGATCGCCGCGGCCTGCACGGGCGTGGGCTGGTCGTAGCCCTGCGCGGCGGCGGCGCGCGCGAGGGCGGGCACGAGGCCCAGGGCGGAAAACGGCAGGGCCGGATCGGATTCGTTCATGCGGGGGAGGGCGCTGCGCGCAGGGAAGTCGACGCGAAGGCCGGCCCGGCAGTGTACGTGGGCGGCCCCGCGCGCGTTGCGGTCATGCCGGCGCGTCGCCCGCGCCGGGTATGCTGCGCGCGCTGGTTCACGACGCGACAGGATTCCACCATGAGCACACCCATCCCCGCCACCCTGATCCCCGGCGACGGCATCGGCCCCGAGATCGTCGATGCCACGGTCGCTGCGCTCGACGCGCTGGGCGCGCCCTTCGCCTGGGACCGCCAGGTCGCCGGCCTGGGCGGCGTGCAGGCCGCCGGCGACCCGCTGCCCCAGGCCACGCTGGACAGCATCCGGCGCACGCGGCTGGCGCTCAAGGGCCCGCTGGAGACGCCCTCGGGCGGCGGCTACCGCTCCTCCAACGTGCGGCTGCGCGAGGAGTTCCAGCTCTACGCCAACCTGCGCCCTGCGCGCACCGTGGTGCCGGGCGGGCGTTTCGACAAGATCGACCTGCTGGTCGTGCGCGAAAACCTCGAAGGCCTGTACATCGGCCACGAGCATTACGTGCAGATCGACGACGACCCGCACGCCGTGGCCATGGCCACGGGCATCAACACGCGCGCGGGCAGCCGCCGCATCCTCGAGTACGCGTTCGACACGGCGATCGCCACGGGCCGCAAGAAGGTCACGCTGGTGCACAAGGCCAACATCATGAAGGCGCTGACCGGCATCTTCCTGGAGACCGGCGAGCAGCTCTATGCCGAGCGCTACCAGGGCAAGTTCCAGCTCGAGACCGTGATCGTGGACGCCTGCGCGATGAAGCTGGTGCTCAACCCCTGGCAGTTCGACATGCTGGTCACGACCAACCTGTTCGGCGACATCCTGTCCGACCTCGTGGCCGGCCTGGTCGGCGGCCTGGGCATGGCGCCGGGCGCCAACATCGGCAAGGACGCGGCCATTTTCGAGGCCGTGCACGGCTCGGCGCCCGACATCGCGGGCAAGGGGATCGCGAACCCGGTGGCCATCCTGCTGGCCGCCGCGCTGATGCTCGAGCACGTGAAGCTGCCCGATCTGGCGCGCCGGCTGCGCGAGGCCATCGACGCCACGCTCAACATCGACCAGGTGCGCACGGGCGACCTGGGCGGCAAGGCGGGCACGGCGCAGTTCACGCAGGCGCTCGTGGCCCGCATCCGCCAGGGGAGCTGAAGGTGGCTGTCCCCATCCTTTCGCTGGCCGAGGCGCGCGTGCTGGGCGTGCTGATCGAAAAGCAGCGCACCGTGCCCGACACCTATCCACTCACGCTGAACAGCCTCTTGGCCGGCTGCAACCAGAAGACCAGCCGCAATCCGGTCATGGAGCTCACGGAAGCGCAGGTGCAGGACGCGCTGGACAGCCTGCGCGGCATGGCCTTCACGAACGAGACCAGCGGCGGGCGCGCCATGCGCTACGCGCACAACGCCGATGGCGTGCTGCGCATCCCCTCGCAGTCGCAGGCGCTGCTCGCGGTGCTGCTGCTGCGCGGGCCGCAGACGGCCGGCGAGCTGCGCATCGCCAGCGACCGCATGCACAACTTCGCCGACATCTCCTCGGTCGAGGCCTTCCTGGACGAGCTGGCCGAGCGGCCGGCCGGTGCGCTCGTGGCGCGGCTGGGCCGGCTGCCCGGCGCGCGCGAGAACCGCTGGATGCACCTGCTGTCGGGCGATGCGCCCGAGGCCGCGGCCGCGCTGGCCGCACCGGCCTCGGCGGCCGATCCGGTCGGCGAGGTGCCTGCGCTGCGCGCGCAGGTGCAGCGCCTGGAGGGCCAGGTGGCGGCCTTGCAGGCCACGGTGGCGCGGCTGTGCGCCGAGCTGGGCCTGCCGGAATCAGGCGGCTGAGCCTTCCGGGCTGCCGGGGCCGGCCCAGCCCATGAAGGCCCGCACCTCGGGTGCGCGGGCCAGCGTGTCGGCCCGGCCCAGCGCCATGAGTTCGTCCGTGAAGCCGGCGTCGAACAACAGGTAGCTTGCGAACGCGGCCGACTGCGTGGCCGCCTGTGCGGCCGGCTTGCCTGCCGCGAACAGCCGGCGCACCACGCCCGGCAGGGCCTGGGCATGGCGTGCGGCGATCTCGTCCAGGCGCTGCGAAGGCGCGATCAGCAGCAGCTCCACGGGCCGCAGCTGCGTGCTGCCGCGCGCCTCGGGCGGCACCAGCGCCAGCGTCTGGTTGATGCGCTGCAGCCGCTCCACGTCCACGCCCAGTGCGTCCAGGAAGATGCTGGACAGCGCGTGGCCCGCGATCTGCGCGGCGCTGGGCTTGCCGGTGCGCAGGTTGGGGCCGCCGTCGGGCTCCTGCATGCGCCCGGCCCCGACGGCCAGGATGCGCGTGGCGCCCAGGTGGATGGCTGGCGACAGCGGCGCGGCCTGGCGCATCGAACCATCGCCGAAGTACTCGGCGTCCGTGTCCGGGCCGATCTGCGTGGCCGGGAACACGAAGGGGATCGCGGAGGAGGCCAGCAGGTGCGCGTGCGTGATCTGCCCCGGTACGGCGCGACGTTGCGAGCGGTGCCAGGGCGCCATGGCCTCGGCCGCCTGGTAGAAGGTGCAGTGGTCGCCCGCGCTGTAGCTGGACGCGGTGATCGCCAGCGCCTTCAGGTGGCCGGCGCGCAGCAGCACGGGCAGCCGCTGCAGCGGCACCAGACGCTCCAGCAGCGCGGCCAGCGGCGTGTTGTCGAGCAGGCTGTTGGGCTGGGCCTGGCGCCAGCGGGCCAGCAGCCGGGCCAGGCCCCACAGCATGCGCAGGCGGCCATGCACGTCGAGCAGGTCCAGCTGGTCCACGCGGTAGACCTGCTCGGGCCTGAAGTCCTGCCAGACCTCGGCGATGGCGGCCACGGCCGCGTCGAAGTCGGCCGTGCCGCAGGCCAGCGCGGCGGCGTTGATGGCGCCGGCCGAGGTGCCCACGATGATGGGGAAGGGGTTGCCGGAGCGGCCGGCGCCAGCCTCGCGGCGCAGCTGCGCGAGCGCCTGCAGCACGCCGACCTGGTAGGCCGCCCGGGCACCGCCACCGGTCAGCACCAGGGCGGTCGGCGCGGTCGGGAAGGGAGCGGGCATGGGCGCCGAGTGTAGGAGCCGGTGGCCCGGTTGCGGCCCATGTCCCGGGGCCGACAGGTTCTAGGGACCATCCCGATGCAGGTGTCCAGGCTTGTGGCCTACCCTTTGCAGCTTCGTCCACTCCCGGCCCCGTCCATGTCCTTGATCGCCGACCGTCCCCACCACAAGTTCTGGCCGCCGCGTGTGCCGCGTGCACTGACCGTGCCCGCCACCTCGATGTGGCACAACCTGGCCACGAGTGCGGCACGCTACCCGGACAAGCCGGCCCTGGTGTTCTTCGACCGCGTGACGAGCTACGCGGCGCTGGCCGCACAGGTCGAGGCGCTGGCCGGCGCACTGGCCGCGCTGGGCGTGCAGCGCGGCGACCGCGTGGCGCTGTTCATGCAGAACTGCCCGCAGCTCGTGGTGGCGCATTTCGCGATCCTGCGCGCCAACGCGGTCGTGGTGCCCGTCAACCCGATGAACAAGGCCGAGGAGCTCAAGCACTACCTCGTCGATGCGGACGCGCGCGTGGCCATCACGACCGGCGACCTGGCGCCCGAGCTGGCCCGGGCCAGCGCCGACCTGCCGGCCGACCAGCGGCTCGCCCACCTGGTCGTCACGCAGTTCAGCGACGCGTTCGACGCGGTGGCGGCCGAGGGGCCGGCCATGGCACCGGCCTGGCGCAGCTGGCTGCTGACGCGCCACGCGCTGCCCACGCTGGCCGCGCTCGGTGGTGGCGAGGTCCATGCCTGGGATGCGCTGCTCGCGCGCGGAGCGCCCGCGCCCGCGCACACCGTGGGCGCGAACGACATGGCGCTGCTGCCCTACACCAGCGGCACGACCGGGCTGCCGAAAGGCTGCGTCCACCACCACCGCAACCTCATGCACAACGTGGTGGCCAGCACGCTGTGGTCCTGCGGCAACTCCGAGTCGGTGGTGCTGGCCGTCGTGCCCATGTTCCACATCACGGGCATCGTGAGCATGCTGCATTCGGCGATGTACTCGGGCGCCACGCTGGTGCTCATGCCGCGCTGGGACCGCGATGTCGCGGGCCACCTGATCTCGCGCTGGAAGGCCACGAGCTGGACCAACATCCCGACCATGGTGGTGGACCTGCTGGCCAGCCCCCGGCTGGCCGAGTACGACCTGTCCAGCCTGCAGCAGATCGGCGGCGGCGGCGCCGCGATGCCGCAGGCCATCGCCCAGCGCCTGGTGGAGCAGTACGGCCTGCGCTACCAGGAGGGCTATGGCCTCACGGAGACGGCCGCGCCCTCGCACGTCAATCCGTCCGACCGGCCCAAGCAGCAGTGCCTGGGCGTGCCCATCCTGTCCACCGACGCGCGCGTGGTCGATCCGGACACACTGCGCGAGCAGGCGGTCGGCGAGCCCGGCGAGATCATCGTGCATGGCCCGCAGGTGTTCCAGGGCTACTGGAAGCAGCCCGCCGCGACGGCGGCGGCCTTCGTGGAATTCGAGGGCAAGCGCTTCTTCCGCACGGGCGACATGGGCCGCATGGACGAGGACGGCTACTTCTTCATGACCGACCGCTTGAAGCGCATGATCAACGCGAGCGGCTTCAAGGTCTGGCCGGCCGAGGTCGAGCTGCTCATGTACCGCCACCCGGCCGTGCAGGAGGCCTGCATCATCTCCACGAAGGATGCCTACCGCGGCGAGTCGGTCAAGGCCGTGGTCGTGCTGCGGCCCACGCACCAGGACACGCAGGCCGAGGACATCGTGGCCTGGTGCCGCGAGAACATGGCCACCTACAAGGTGCCGCGCACGGTGCAGTTCGTCGATGCGCTGCCCAAGAGCGGCAGCGGCAAGGTCATGTGGCGGCTGTTGCAGGAGGCGGAGGCCGCCGGCGGATAGGCGTTCTGGGCCCCTCGCGCTGCGGCATCAGGCGGCGCACAGGCGCGGGCGGCTCCAGCTGCCCGCGCTCAAGGGGCCGAGCGGGACCGGGGCGGTGCCGGGCGTTTTTGCAACCAGTCCACGACGAACGCGCCGGACTCCTGCACATGGGTGCGCATCGCGTGCCTGGCGGCGGCGCTGTCCCGCGCCAGCATGGCCTCCAGGATCGCGCCGTGGTGCGCGATGTTCTTCTGCATGCGGGACTCGTACATCCCCAGGACCGTCATGTTCAGGATGTTGCGCGTGTAGTCCAGGTGCAGCTCGCGGATGATGCGCTCCAGCGATGCATTGCCCGACGCGCTGTAGATCAGGGCGTGGAACTCCTGGTTCTTCGCGACCCAGTTGCGCATGGGCTCGGCCGCCTGCGGACAGGGAAGTCCCCCTGCCGCATGCACCGTGCCGTACAGGGCGCGCACGGCGTCGACGCACTCGGCGTGCACGGCCTGCAGGCGCTGCAGGTCGGCATCCGAAATCCACTGCACGGCCAGCTCGGTCGCCATGCCTTCGAGCTCGCCACGCAGCCAGTAGTTGGCGCCGATGTCCTTGGTGGTCGGCGCCACGACCGTGGCGCCGTAGCGCTTCTTCTGGACGACCAGCCCCTTGATCTCCAGTTGCCGCAGCGCCTCCCGCACGGGCGTGCGGCTGACCTCATATTCCTCCGCCAGGCTTTCCTGGCGCAGCTTCTGGCCGGGTGCGTAGGTCCCGTTGAAGATCTTGGCGGCAATCGTCTCCACGAGATTGCGCAGCAGATCCTCGTCGTCGAGGGCCTTGCCGCCCAGGCGCGCGTTGCTGGGGCTCTTGGCGCCCTTGGCACCCTTGGCAGCGGGAGGGCTCGCCGGCTGCGTCAGCGATCGCCAAAAAGATCCTTCCATTTGGCGACCTCCTGCCGCATCTGGCTTTGAAATGCCTCGGCGCCCGCAGGCATCGCCTGGCTGCCCTGCGCGAGCAGGTGCTGCATGCCCTCGCCTTGGAGCACGCGGGCCATGGCGTCTTCCACCCGCTTGACGATGGGCGCTGGCGTGTTGACCGGGGCGACGACCCCGGAAATCGAGCCCACATCGAACGCCGTGCCGAGCTGCTCTGCGACCGTGGGAACCGTCGAATACCGGGGGATCCGCTGCCTGGACGTCACGCCCAGCGCGCGCATTTTGCCCGACGCGATGAAGGGGCCCACGACCACGGTCTCCACGGCGGTGCTCTGCACCGTGCCCGACAGCAGGGCGTTGGCGGCCTCGGCACCGCTCTTGTGCGGCACATGCAGGAAGCTGGTGTCGGTCGCCTGCTGCAGGGAGGCCAGCACCTGGTGGATCGAGGTGCCCAGGCCGGAGCTTGCAAAGGAGACTTCGTCGCGCTGCTGCCTGGCCTGGGCCACCAGTGCGCCCAGGTCGCGGATGGGCGACTTCTCCGCCACGACCAGCACCAGTGGGGTGCTCGCGATCATGGAGATGTAGCTGAAGTCCCGCAGGGCGTTGTAGTTGAGCTCCTTGTTGATCAGGGGGTTGACCGCGACCATGCCGTTGGTGATCACCATCAAGGTGTAGCCATCGGGCTTGGCGCGCGCGACCAGGCCGGCTGCGATGTTGCCGCCAGCTCCGGGCTTGTTGTCCACCACGACCGGCTGGCCCAGCTCCTGCTGGAGCATCTTGGCGACCGCCCGGGCCGTCACGTCGGTGATGCCGCCGGCGCCGAACGGAACGACGAGGGTGACGGGCCGCGTGGGCCAGTTGCCGGGTGCTGCAGAAGCACCCGCGATGCCCATCGCGAGCGCGGCGCCGAGCAGCATGTTTCGGACAAGGGGTTTCAACATGGTTTGTCTCGTGTCGGACCGGGTTGATTTTTTGAATGGGCGATGGACCGCGGAGCCTTGGCTTGCCTGCAGCCCAGCCGATGTTCTTTGGGGAATAGCCAGAGCGATCTTCGGGGTGATCAGTGCTCGAGGTCCTTGTCCGTCAATTCCGGAATATCTCCCTTGATATTCATGCGCCCCTCATACACCGGACGGCTGCCCGTCGTGGGGCCCTGGTATTGCACGAAGAAAATCGTGCCCCCGGTGTCGGTCGTGAGTTCTTCCTCGATGTGGGGATCCGGGTGAAACACCACCGTGCCCGGGCCGAAGGGCTTGCCGCCCATTCGGAATTCGCCGTCGACGACGTACCAGACCTGTGCGAAGTCGTGCCTGTGCAGCCGAAACCCCGCGCCGGGCTCGTAGCGCAGAAAGCCTGCATTGGGTTCGGTCGGTGCTTCAGGCCGCGTGTGGAAAAGAAACTTGGTCTTGTTCTTGAAGCGCCCCATTTCCCATTCCATGTCCTCGGGGCGTCGGTATTGGGGAATCTGGTGAATGAGTGTCGGCGCGTCTTTCAGTTCTGTACCCATTTTTCAATTCCGGTTGGTGTGGAAAAAAGAGATTCTAGAAATGCCGATGGATATTTACTGGATACAAGATGGGGGGAGGGTGCCCGTGGGGGACGGTCTGCTTCCTTGCCTCGCGCTGGGCCGAGCCGGCGGGATGACTGAACAGCCCGAACGCTTTCTGGGGATGGCGCGAATGCATGTGATGGGAGCGCAGCCACGGATGCGCCGCCTGTCAACGGCCTCATGGACGGACAGTCCCGCGAAGGACTGCGGACGGGATGACGCTGTGAAGGAGGCGGAGGCAAGCGTCCGATCAGGGCTGTGTGGGGCTTTTATTGAGGGCCATCCTGCGACATCGGCGCACCCGATGCATGGCTATCGAGGTAGCGCTCCACAACAAAGATGTTTGTACTTCACGCAGGCGCGCTATCCAGATTCGCCACGGCGGGCCATGCCGACTTTCCTTCTAGGACAGGGGGGGCTCCGCGCAGGCGGCTTGTCGAGCCGGTCCTCAAACCTTGGGTCAGCTGCCCGGATCTCTGCTTAGGGGTCGGCGATGCCCCCTCCTTGTTCAGCTTCGCGTTCTGAAGGCATCGTCTGCTTGTATCGTGGCTTCTATCAGCGCGTTGGTGGCAATCGCAAATGCCCCTGTCCCCTGGTCTGTGAGTCGATCGCGACACGACCCAGTGGTTTCGTTACGCCGCCATGGCGGCATGGTGCGCCGAGTCCTTCAGCCTTTTGGGCAAATGATCTGTGTGCACATCGATCGGTGCGTGTGATCCATTCACACACCGGGGTCAACCCTATCCGGTTTTGGGAAGGGCGTCGCTACGCTCCCCGCGCTGCTCGATTCTTACAACAACGAACGAGCTGCTATCTCCGTTTGCTCTTTGAAGGGAAACTCATGAAGCTGCTCGAGAGGATTTGGCACAGCGCAAAGCGGTGGAGATCGCTGCGCATGGGGAGGTTTGCGGTGTTCTATCGAGTCGGCTTTGTCGTTCCTGTCACTCAGCTAAGCGCCCCACGCGAGACGCACAAAGGCGCTCGGCACCATCAAGCAGGGTACACGCTCCTGACCACGGGCGGGAGCACGGGGCGGGCCGAGGCACCTGCATCAGAGGTCGCAGTTGTCGTCGGCGTGGGCCCAGGTTTCGGTATTGCTACCGCCAAAACACTCGCTGCGCAGGGCATGCGCGTGGTGATGGTGGCGCGACGTGCTGATCTTCTCGAAGGAGTGGTCCGGGACATCGCCGCTGCGGGGGATCTGGCATTCGCATACGGCTGTGATGCGACGGACGAACGATCCGTTGAGCGACTGATGTCTAGGGTCACCTCGATGCATGGGGTGCCGAGCCTGGTCATCTACTCCGTGCAGTCGTTCGGTCCCGGCCGGACTGCAGATGTCGAAGTGGCCGCGTTTGAAGAGTCCTGGCGGCAGAATTGCCTTGGCGGCTTCCTTGTTGCGCGTGCTGCTGCGCGGCTGATGGTGCCACGCGGCCAAGGAAGCATTATTTTGGTCGGGTCGACGTCCTCCATCCTAGGTCGCGCCGACCACTTGAATCTCGCAGTTGGGAAATTCGGCCTTAGGGCTTTGGCCCAGGTGCTATCCCGGGAATTGTGGGACAAGGGCATACATGTTGCTCACCTGCTGATCGATGCGGACATCAACGAGGGCCAGAGCGTTCATCCTTCCAAGCCGCAGTCGGATCCTCGCGATGTCGCGGACATCGTCCTGGGGCTTCATCGGCAGAAGCGCTCGGCTTGGACCAGCGAGGTTGATGTCAGACCGTGGAATGAACGGTTTTGGGAGCACTGCTAGCAGCAGTGCGCCAGCATTCCAAAATGGATCGACCTGGAGATGGCATGGTCCGAGCACCTATGCTGCTGCCGACGTCAGCGGTGGGGGCAATCCAGTTGCAGCGGCAAAGTAGTAGAGCGGCGCTTGCGGAGACGCTCGTCACGCCATGGCGCCGCGCACAGCGCGCTGCCCGCGCCGGCTGTGCCGGCGCCCCAGCCAGGGGGCAGGGCATGCAGCACGGCGCGCGCATCGAGTGATCGGATCGACACCGCTGGATCGGCCGGGATGCGGCCGCGCGCGAGCAGGGCTTCGTAGCGCAATGCGCTCACGCGCAGGAACGAGGCGAAGTTGCCGATCTCGCCGCGCGCGGCGACCAGTTCGTCGTAGAGCCGTTCGATGAGCTGCACGACCTGTGTGCCGTCGCGCTGCGCGATCTCGCCGAGGACCTGCCAGAACAGGTTTTGGAGCCGGATGCTCGTGACCAAGCCGTGCAGGCGCACCGAGCGTGTGCGACTCTCGTAGCTCTGGGGTTCGGCGCTGATGAAGATCTCGCACATGGACCTGCTCCTGCCTGGATCGGACGACGGTGGCAGGACTGGAGCAAGCCGCCAGCCGCTGCGCCGCACTGGGCGGCCCAAGCGGCAGCGCCTGGGCCTTCCATGCTGTCCACCGAAGCGCGCATGGTCGACCCGGACCGGCTGCGCGAGCAGCCGGTCGGCGCGCCCGGCGAGGCCATCTCCATGGCCCACAGGAAGGCGCGCTACGCCGCGCGGCCGGCCTGCGCGAAGGCCTGCACGGCCGCGTCCACGGCGGCGTCGTCGATGTGGCGGTGCGTGACGCAGCGCAGCGTGTCCGGCGTCCAGGGCCGGGCCAGCACGCCAGCCGCGCGCAGCCGCTCGGCGAAGGCCGCGCTGTCCTGT
>DATKFT010000082.1:0-9126 GCA_035544335.1 Pseudorhodoferax sp. | reverse complement strand
GCGAGCCGGCCGGACCAGCTCGACGCCACGCTGGCCGCGGCCGCCTATGTGCTGCCGGCCGCGCTCAAGCAGCAGCTCGACGAGGCCACGGCCGAGTTCCGCAAGGGCGACGCGCCACGCTGATCGGCGGGTGCCGACAGGCCTGCACCGATGACCGCGCCCGGCCCCGGCCGGGCGCCCTTGTTGCGGAGACAATGCGCGGCGCCGCCAGCCGGGCGGCGCATCGAACAACAAGGAGAATGCATGAGCCTGTTTCCCCAGTGGACCCTGAAGACCGGCGGCGAGGTCGCGCCCGACGAGCGCCTGCCCACAGGGCAGACCGTCGCGATGGGCATCCAGCACGTCGTGGCCATGTTCGGCTCGACCGCGCTGGCGCCCATCCTGATGGGCTTTGACCCCAACACCGCGATCTTCTTCTCCGGCATCGGCACGCTGATCTTCTTCCTGCTCACGGGCGGACGGCTGCCGAGCTACCTGGGTTCGAGCTTTGCCTTCATCGGCGTGGTCATCGCGGCCACGGGCTACGCGGGCGGCGGCGCCAACGCCAACATCGGCGTGGCGCTGGGCGGCATCATCGCCTGCGGCTTCGTGTACTTCCTGATCGGCCTCATCGTGCAGGTCGCGGGCACGGCCTGGGTGGAGCGGCTCATGCCGCCCATCGTGACGGGCACCGTGGTGGCCGCGATCGGCCTGAACCTCGCGCCCGTGGCGATCAAGAGCCTGGGCGCCACGCCCGTGGAGGTCGCCATCGGCCTGCTGACCACGCTGGCCGTCGGCCTGATCGCCGTGCGCGGGCGCGGCACCGTGGGCCGCCTGCCCATCCTGCTGGGCGCGCTGGCGGGCTACGCGCTGTACTGGGTGGCGGCCAACGGCCTGGGCTGGGCCAAGCCCATCGATTTCTCGGGCGTGGCCCAGGCCGCGTGGTTCGGGCTGCCCAAGTTCAGCGCCCCCGTGTTCGAGGCCTCGGCCATGGCGCTGATCGTGCCCGTGGCCGTGATCCTCGTGGCCGAGAACCTGGGCCACGTGAAGGGCCTGGCGGCCATGACGGGCCGCAACTTCGACCCGCTCATGGGCCGTGCCTTCATGGCCGACGGCATCGCGACCATGGTCTCGGGCGCGGGCGGCGGCACGGGCGTGACCACCTATGCCGAGAACATGGGCGTGATGGCCGTCACGCGGATCTACTCCACGCTGGTCTTCGTGGTGGCCGCGTGCGTGGCGCTGCTGCTGGGCTTCTCGCCCAAGTTCGGCGCGCTGATCCTGACCCTGCCCGTGCCCGTGATCGGCGGCCTGGCGCTCGTGGTGTTCGGCCTCATCGCGGCCACGGGCGGGCGCATCTGGGTGCAGAGCAAGGTGGACTTCTCGCGCCCGCGCAACCTGATCACGGCCGGCGTGGCGCTGACGGCCGGCGCCGGCGACCTCACGCTGTCGATCGCGGGCTTCAAGATGGGCGGCATCGGCACCGCGACCTTCGGCGCCATCGTGCTGTACCACCTGCTGCGCGAGCGCGAGGGCGCGCGCTGAGGGCCTGCGCCTCGCCTGCGTCAGAGTCGCTTGCTGCTGGTCAGCGCGGAAACGGCTGCGTCGCGCAGGCCACTGCAGAGCCGCCGTGCCGACCAGAAGCCGTCCTCGCGGCCTGCACCAGGCTTGCCTCCCACCAACGACGACTTCATGGCATGCGACAACGTTTTCTGACGGCCTTGCTGACGGCCTTGCTGATGGCCCTCATCGCCAGCGTTGCGACGCGGGCCCAGGCCCAAACGGCTCCAAGGATGCAGCCCGGGGAGGGGCGCCCCTACGAGATTGCCGACAGTGAGGTATGGGACGTGCCCGATCCGGTTTCGGGCCGCAGCTACCAAGTCTTCGTGGCCTTGCCGCCGTCCTATGCGAAGCAGCCGCAGCAGCGCTACCCCGTGCTGTATGTGACCGACGCCGACTACGCGTTCCCGATCATCCGGCAGTTGGGGCGCCGCCTGAACGTGGAGGGGCCCCAGATCGAGGAATTCATCCTGGTCGGCCTGTCGTATGGCAAGGGCGAGGACGGTGCGGTCAGCCGCCAGCGCGACTACACGCCGACACCGAACGGCCCAAGCACCGCGCCTGCCAGGGCGGTCCATGGCCAGGCGTCCGCCTACCAGGCCTATCTGCGCGATCAGGTCAAGCCATTCATCGCCGCGCGCTACCGGGCCGCCCCGGCCAGAGCCATCTTTCTCGGCCACTCCTACGGTGCCCTGCTTGGGACGCAGATCCTTTTCACCGAGCCTGGCTTGTTCAACGGCTACATCCTCGGCAGCCCATCGCTCTGGTACGACAAGCGGCATGCCCTGAAGCTCGAAGCGCGCTACGCCAAACAGCATCAGGACCTGACGGCGAATGTCTATCTGTATGTCGGTGCCTACGAGGCGCTGCGCAAAGGTGTTCGGCGCTACAACCAGACGGTCGACATGGTTGCCGACAGCCAGGCACTGGAGGCGGTGCTGCAGAGCAGAAAGTACCCGGGCTTGAAGCTGAGGTCGGCGATCCTGAACGACGAAGACCATCTCACCGTCGCACCGCGCGGTTTCACGCAGGGGCTGAAGCACCTGCTGCCGGCGCGCTGACACAGCACGGAGAGCGGCGCCGCGGCAGCCGGATTGCCAGTTCTGGCCAGACCAGTCCACCGGGAACTGCCGATCCCCGCGTGCACCGAATGGCGCCGCGCACGGAGTGCAAGGAGATAGGCCTGCTGGCGCTCAGCGGCCTCGTTGCCGAGGCGCCAGTGGCGCCGGTGACGCCAGTGGCGCCGGCCGCGCCGCGACGCCGCGCGCGGGCGGTTTCTCCAGCTTCTGGATGAAGTCCAGGAACACGCGCGTGCGCGCCGGCACCAGCCGCCGGTGGGCGATCGCGGCGTACAAGGTGTAGCGGGGGCCGGCCCAGCCGGGCAGCACATGCACGAGCTGGCCGTCGCGCAGCGCCGCCGCCACCAGCACCCGGGGCAGCAGCGCGATGCCCGCGCCTTCCAGCGCCGCGCGTTGCAGCACCTCCACACTGGGCGATTGCAGCCCGACCTGGATCGCCACGTCCACGGGCGCCGTGGGCGCCGCATGGACTGCGGGCACAAGGCGCAGGCGCCGCGCGCCGTGCACGCCGGGCTGGCGGAACGGGTTGCGCAGGAAGACGTGCCGGGCGAGGTCCTGCGCCTCAACCGGCACGCCGGCCTCGCGCAGGTAGCCGGGCGAGGCGCAGAGGATGCGGTCGCCGTCCCACAGCGGCCGCGCCACGATGTCGGCATTGAAACCCGCATCGCCGATCAGCAGGCTCACGTCGAATTCCTCGACGCGGTTCAACGGCGCATCGTCCACGGCGATTTCCAGGCTCGCGCGCGGATGCTGCTGTCTCCACAGCGGCACGGCGGGCGCGAGCAAATGGGTGGCCAGCGTGGAGGTCGCCACGATGCGCAAGAGGCCCGACAGGTCCTTGACGCCGGCGGCCACGGCGGCTTCGGCGTCGTCCAGTTCCTGCAGCGCCAGCCGCAGGCGTTCCAGGTAGTTCTCGCCGGCCTCGGTCAAGGCCATGCGCCGGGTCGTGCGCTGCAGCAGCCGGGCGCCGAGATGCTGCTCGAGGTCGCCCACGAGCCGCGTGACGGTGGTGGGCGACATGTCCAGCGCGCGCGCTGCGAGCGCGAACCCGCCGGCGTCGACGACACGCTGGAACACCCTCATCGAGAGCAAACGGTCCACGGATCCTCCTGGGCGGTGCCGCGCGATGGCGTCATGGCGCTGCCGCGGCCAGCGCCGCCTGTGCTTCCCAGCCGCCGCCCAATGCCAGGAAGACGGCACACTGCGCATCCGCCAGCTGGGCCTGCGATGCGGCCAGGGCGGCTTCGCTGGCCGCCAGCGTGCGCTGCGCATCCAGCGCCTCCAGTTGCGCCGTCCTGCCATGGGCGTAGAGCGTGCCCGCCTGCAGGGCCACGGTCGCGCTGTGCTCGCGTGCGGCCGCCAGGGCGGCGTGCTGTTCCAGCAGCCTGGCATAGGCATCGAGGGCCGTTTCCACTTCGCGCAGCGCGGTCAGCACCGTGCCGTCGAACTGCGCCGCTGCGGCGCGCGTGGCGGCCTGTGCCTGCGCGATGCGCGCATGGGCCACGCCGGTGTTGGGCAGCGTCCAGCGGATCAGCGGCCCCAGGCTGTAGCTGAAGGTGTCGCGCTTGGCCAGGCCGTTGGCGAAGCCCACCGACGCGGCGGACAGCCCCAGCGAAACCTGGGGGTAGAGATCGGCCATGGCGACGCCGATGCGCGCCGTCGCGGCGGCCAGCCGGCGCTCCGCCTGCCGCACGTCGGGCCGGCGGCGCAGCAGGGCCGCGCCATCGCCCACGGGCAACAGCCCGGCCAGGCGCGGCGGCTGCGCGCAGTCGGCCACGGCGGCAGGGAAGTCGCGCGGCGCCTGGCCCGTCAAGGTGGCCAGCCGGTACAGCGCCGCCTGGCGCTGCGCCTGCAGCGGGGGCAGGGCGGCGCGCAGCTGCTCCAGCTGCGCCTGGGCGCGCGCGTTGTCGATGTCGGCGACCTTGCCGGCCTGCTGCAGCCGCGCGGTGAGGCGAACGGCCTCCTGCTGCAGCTGCAGCGACGCGTGCGCGCTGCGCAGGCGCAGGCCGCCGGCACACACCTGGGCATATGCCCGGGCCGTGCCGGCGGCGACGTTCACGCGGACCAGGTCGACCGCGGCCTGCGCGGCGCCGGTGCCGGCTTCGGCCGCCTCGATGGCCCGGCGCAGCTGGCCGAGCAGGTCGAGCGGGTACGACAGGCCCAGGCCTGCGCTGTAGGTGAAACGGCTGGGTGGCACGTGCTCTGGTTGCAACAGCGCCAGCCCGGAGGCATGGCCGAAGCCCGGGCCGCCGTGGAGCGCCACGCTGGGCTGCTCTGCGCCGCGGACTTCGTCAGCGAGCGCCTGTGCGTGTTCGAGGTGCGCCATGGCCTCGCGCAGGTCCGTGTTGTGGGCGAACGCGGCCTCGACCAGGCCATCGAGCTGCGGATCCTGGTACAGCTGCCACCAGCCTGCGGGCAGCGGGTCATCGGCGGCCACGCCGGGGCTGGACTGGAACGGGCCGGCGGAGGCCGTCTGCTGGGGCGACAGGGGCGCAGGCGCCACGTGGTCGGGGCCCAAGGGCGGATGCGCGCAGCCGGCCAGCAGTGCTGCGGCGATGGCGGCGATGGCGGCGGCCATGAACGGGCGCGGCAGGGCGTTCATCCGCGGTTCCTCCAGGGCCAGGCCATGGCGGCCGCGGTTCCTGCGCCCCCGAGCACTTCCACCGTGACGGTCTGGCCGGCCACCAGCGCGGTGTCGGCAGGCAGCGGGTCCAGCCGAACCCGCACCGGAACACGCTGCGCGAGCCGCACCCAGTTGAAGCTCGGGTTGACGCTGGGCAGCAGGTTCGCGCCCGTGCTGCGGTCCCGGTCCGCAATGCCGGCGGCGATGCTGTCCACCGTGCCCTCGACCAGGCCGCCGCCCATGGGGCGTACATGGACGCGGTCGCCGACACGGATGCGCGGCAGCTTGTCCTCCTCGAAGTAGCCCTCGACGTAGAGCGACCCGCTCTCCACGAGCGCCATCACGGGGTGGCCGGCGTTCGTGTGGGCACCGGCCCGCAGGTCCAGGTTGGTCACGAGGCCAGCGACGGGCGCGCGCACCTCGGTGCGCTGCAGGTTCAGGCGCGCCGTGTTCCAGGCGATCTGCACCTGCCGCAGCGCCGCTTCGGCCGCGCGCAGCGCGCCCCTGGCCTGGTCGACGCGCAGGCGCGATTGTTCGCGGGCCTCCTGCGAGACCAGGTCCGCCAGGTCTGCATTGCGCTGGCTCTCGCGCTCGGCCTGCGCCAGCGTGGTCTGCAGGTTGCCGATCGCGATCTGCTGCGCGGCGACTGCGGCCTGGGCCTGCTGCGCGGCCAGGTCGAAGCGGGCCTTCTCGACCGAGAAGAGCAGGGTGCCGGCGGCGACGAACTGGTTGTCCTGGACGGCCACGTCGGACACGATGCCGGACACATCGGGTGCCAGCGGCACGATGTGGGCCCGCACACGCCCGTTGCGGGTCCAGGGTGAGAGCTCGTAGTGGTCCCAGAGCTGCCAGCCGGCCCAGCCAGCGGCGACCACCATGAGCAGCGTCAGGCCCAGGCGGATGGTGGCATGGCTCAGGCGGGACGCCAGCGAGGGGAGTGCGGGTGCATCAGGTGTCATGGGGGGCTCGGGTCGCTTCTATCCGGCATCAGGGAAGTGATCAGGGAGTGGTCAGGAAGGGGTCAGGACGTGAGGGCCTGGCCGAGTTGCACCAGGGCGTAGAGCAGCAGCACGTCGAGTGCCAGATCGAACAGCGCGGGGTGCCACACCCAGCGGTAGACGCCTGTCCGGGCCAGCAGGCGCCGGCTCAGCCTGGAGAGCACGAGCGCGCCGGCGGCCAAGGGCAGCAGCCATGGCAAGGAGAGTCCGAGGAAGCTCGTCTGCATCATGGCTGCAGCGCGGCGGGCGCCGTCGGAAACAGGTGGCGCCGCAGGCCGACGAGGGCCGAGAGGCCGGGAGGGGCCGTCGCAGCGTGCAAGGCCTGCAGCAGCAGGCCGTCGATCTGGCGCAGCAACGGCGCGGGCGCGACTGCGGCGACCGCGGCGACCGAGCCGCCCGCAAGCCGCGCGCGCAGCAGGCCGGCCAGGCTGGCCAACAGCCGCGCCAGGGGCTCTGCCGCCAGTCCCGTGCGCGGCTGCAGCAGCTCCGCGATGTCGCTGCCCAGGCCCAGCTCACGCAGCGCCTGCCGCGCCGTTGCGCTGCCGTCACCGCCGTTGCCGCCGCGCGCGGCCACGCGCGGCACCAGCAGGGCGATGCGGTCCAGCATGCGGCCGGCGTAGGCACGCGTGTACGCGTCGTGCCGCGGGCGGGCCAGGAGCGCGGCCAGGTCGCGCAGGCCGGCGCGCCGCAGGCGCTGCGCGCTCCAGTCGGCACCGACGCTGCGCAGCAGCGCGGTGGTGCGGGCGGCGATCAGCGCGCCCACGAGCAGGGCGATGTTCGACTGGATGCAGGTCACGAGGTCGGCGTTGGCCGTGTCGTGCAGCGCGAGCGTGCCCACGACACCGAAGAACATGCCCAGGGCTGGCAGCGCGCTGGCGGGCCGCGCCAGGTGGCAGCCCACCAGCAGCAGGAACGGGGCGGCGCTGAACACCAGCATCTCGAAGTTCCGGGCCCAGGGCAGCGCCACGAGCACGTAGAACACGGAGACGGGCAGGGACCAGAGCAGGGCGACGACGAGCTGGCGCATGGCCGGCACGGGATCGTCCAAGGTGGCGAAGAAGCTACAGAACACGGCCGCCGACATGGCGATGGCCGCGCCGCCGGGCCAGCCCGTGGCGATCCAGACCGCGCAGGCGGCGCAGGTGGCCAGCACGGCCGTGGCGGCCGAGCGCAGCGCCAGGCCCTTGTCGCGGTGGAGCACGCGCCGGCCCAGTGCGGATGGATGTTTGAAGGCGGCCTTGCCCGTGGCCAGCCCGGCGCCGATCTCGCTGCGCAGTGCGCAGCAGGCGCGCCACTGCCTGTGCAGCGCGCCCAGCCGGGCCGCGAGGTCCACACGCAGCGCGCGGACCCAGGCGGTCGCGGCAGGGCCTTGCGCCAGCGCATGCAAGGCCTGCCCAACCGCGTGCTGCGTGTCTGCGGATGCGTCGGCGTCCAGCGCACGCGGAAGTTGCGCCAGCGCCGCGCAGATGTCGCCCGCGAGCCGGCCCTCGGCCTCTTCCAGGGCCTGCAGCCTGTCCTCCACGGCCAGCAGGACGGGTGCCAGCGCCGCCATGCGGTCCTGCATCGCGCCGATGGCGCCCGCCGTCCAGCGCAGATGGCCAACGTCGAACGGCACATGGGTGGACAGCAGCCGCAACTGGGTGATGTCCATGGCCAGGCGGTGGCGGTCTGCCGCGACCCGCCCGGCGCGGCCTGGTGCGCCTTGCGTGCCAGGCATGCCATTGCTTCCTGCCGAGAGCAGGTCGTCCATCCAGCGTCGCGCGTCGCCGAGCGCCCGGTCCATGGTGCCCAGCAGGGCGGGCCCCAGGCCGACCGGCAGCACGGTGCTGTGCACGAGGCTCGCGCACAGGATGCCCAGTCCGATTTCCTCCACGCGCGCAATCGCCGTGTCGAACATGGCCGCGGGCGCGTCCACGAGCGGAAAGCCGATCAAGGCGGCCGAGTAGCCGGCCAGCATGAAGACATAGGCGCGGGCGCTGCGGTCCAGCAGCGACAGATACAGGCACAGGCCGGTCCACAGCGCCAGCGCCAGGGACAGCAGCTCCGGCGCGCCCGACAGCGGCGGGATCAGCACGATGGTGGCCAGGCAGCCCAGCAGCGTGCCGAGCAGCCGGAAGACGGCCTTGGAGCGCACATGGCTGGCCAGTGGATGGGCCACGATGTAGGCCGTCATGAGGGCCCAGAAGGGGCGCGGAAGGCCGGCACGGCAGGCCAGGTAGAACGCCAGGGTGGCGGCTGCCAGGCACTTGGCGGAGAACAGCAGTTCCGCACGCGTGAAGCGAGGCAGGGGCGGCAGGCGGAGCAGGGGAGGCAGGGCGTTCACCACGGCTGGCCTCGTCGCGCGAGCTGGTACGGCACAGCCGCGTTCGGCCGCTGCGGCCCGGGCCTGCCATTGAGAATCGTTGTCATGCAGCCATCGTAGGCAGCCGCTAAGATGCTGGAAATCGCATTTCTGGCCGATCGATTTCTTTTTTCGGCCATGGTGCGCAGCCCGACAACCCACGCAGCCGAACTCGGACCCAGACAGACATGGCAGCCGTGCAAGCGGGATCGACCGCGGGATCGACCGCGGAAGCGATTGCGGACATGCTGCGCAAGGCAGAGCTTGAGCCGCAGGTGCTGGACTACCGGCCGGCGGTGCCCGTGCTGGCCCTGCGCGTCGATGTGCAGGCGCGTGAGCGCGAGATTCCGGTCCACCGGCACGCGATGTCCCAGCTCGTCATTGCGCTGCGTGGCGCTGTGTCCTGCGACGTGCCGGGCGCGCTGTGGATGGTCCCGCCACAGGCGGGCGTGTGGATCCCGGGCGGCACGCCGCACAGCAACCACAGCACGGCCAACGCCGTCATCTACTACCTCATGGTGGCGCCCGGCGCCGACGGCGGCGCCC